>NZ_RZSL01000278.1:0-8009 GCF_003997355.1 Mesorhizobium sp. M1E.F.Ca.ET.041.01.1.1
GCGAGGGCTGCGCCCCCAGCCGCAAGGCGAGATTGTCGGCGCGGGACTCGCCTTCGGCGCCCGCCGGCAGCGATGCCGGGATCGCCGGCTGCGGCGGCCGCAACGCGCCGAGCAGCCTGACTGTCTCGACCGGGTCGGCGGTCTCCAGCGTCAGCGTCGGGGTGTCGTCCAGGATCGGCAGGTCGCGGTTGGTGCAGAGCGCCATCACGTCGAGGCGCCTGAGCGGCCGGTTGGCTGGGCTCCCCGTGGGCCGCGAGACCGCGAGGAACACATCGTCTCCCGTATAGGAGGTGCGGGTCAGGCCGTCGCGCCGCTCGTCTTCGGTGGCCCGGCGCGGGCGCCGCTCTGTCGAATAGACCCAGCCGCTGCCGCGGTTCTGCCCCAGGCTGAAAAGCTCGGGAATTTCGGCCTCGCTGCCTTCCGCGTCGGCGTCTTCCACCCGGGTGACGCGAAAAATCTCGAAATCCCTCGCCCGCGTCCGGTCGGCATGCACCACCTGCCGCGTCCTGCGCGGATCGATCTCGATGACGTTGCATTCGCGCTCGAAGAGATTGGTGAGCGGCGTCACGAAGAGCTCGAAATCGGCCGGCGTCACGTCGGCGAGCTCGGGCACCGGGCGTCGGAACAGGAAGATGATCTCCAGTCCCGCCTCGCATTTGCGCACCACGGGCTGCAGGCCTGAGACCCGCACATAGTGGAAGCGTTCGGGGATCATGAAATATTCGCGCAGCAGCCGGTATCCCTCGAAGGTCGGGCGGGTGCGGGGCATCAACGCCTCGTCGTCGCGGATGCCGACCATCTCGGGCTCGGCGAGCGCCGACAGCGGATTGGTCTTGCCTTCCGCTCGCGCGCCGACAGCCGAGCAGGCGCCGAAGATCGCGTCGAAGATGAGAGGCGCCTTGGCGCGCCCGGCGAAATAGAGATCGAGGCGATCAAGTGCGAGTTCGTTGAGCGTGCCCTTTCCCGTCCGGGCAAGCGCAATGCGCAGTGCAGCTTCGCCGCGCACGCCGCCGATGGGGCCGATGCCCGCCGCCGCCAGCCCGCTGCGGTCCTGGAAATAGCTGACCGAGGTGATCGCGATCGGCCACAGCGTGACCTCCTGCGCGGTGGTGAAAGTGCAGCGTGTCGACAGCCCGGGATGCAGGCTGGAGACCAGCCGCGTGCCGCGCCCGACCGAGTGGCCGGCGATCATCGACTGCACCTGCTGGCCCGGCTTCAGCACCGCCATCGCCGTTGCCGGCGCCGGCGTGACCAGATCCGGATAGAGCACGTCGAGCACGGCGCGCGAAAAGCGCGAGCGCTCGGCGTCCACCTTCAGCCGCGTGCGCGCGGCTAGGAACGCCACGCCGTCAAGCAGCCGTTCGACGTAAGGGTCGGGGCAGGGCACCGTGTCGAGGGAAAGGTTGCGGGCAATCGAGGGATGCATGTCGGCGAATTCCGCGGCCAGCGCGCGGATATGGGTCAGTTCCTCTTCGTAGTATTCCACGAAGACCCGATCCATTTCAGGTCTCCCTAAATTCGGTTCGCGCCAGGCCGTTGTCGAGATTGATCGTGGTGCGCAGCCGCATGCGTTCCGGCGTCGGCGTCATGATAAGCACGGCGTCGATCTCGATCTTCAGCCCGACGCTCTTGTCGCCGAGGGTGACATTGACCGTCGTTGCGCTTTCCTTGAGACGCGGCTCGAAGGTGGCAAGCACCGCGCGGATCTCGCGCGCCAAAGTATCGCGGTCGAAGTCCCTCGACGAGCGGCCGGAGAAGGACGGCACGCCATAGTTGACCACGCTGCGCCGCACCTCCGGAAAATCGGCGAGCGACGGCAGTTCGTCCAATGGCTGTTCGTGCTCGGCATCGGAAAGCATCGGAACGGATTCGAAACGTTCGGTGTTGAACAAGGCCTCGATGTCGCGCCGGACGGCTTCCCTGAGCACCCGCGCCGACACCACCACGCCGCGGCTTTCGATCTCGGCGCGGTGCTCGGACTGGAAGACCAGACGGTGCAGGCGCCGCTTCTGGTCCGGCGTCAGTTCCGCATCGGCATCGACGGCGCGCGCGCTGCCGGCAAGAAGAGCCTCGACGCGCTCGGCGCCGATCTCTTCCTGCAACTGTCGGCGCAGCCCCTCTATCTCCGAGGTCAGGCCGGGCAGATCGTTGATGAGGCGGTCCCAGAGAGAGGGCTGGACCGCCTCGCGCTTTGCCCGCGAGCTGCCGGCCAGATGCGCCTTGTTCGCGCCGGGCCGCCTGGCCTCACTTGCCGACATAGACATCCATTTCGATCTCGTCGTCCTTGTCGTAGACGAACTTGATCTTCTTGTAGGCGAAGCTGACGTCTTCCTCGATCAGGTCGGCCTCATCCTCCGCCTGCCGCATGTCGTATTCCATGATCGAGGCATCGGTGAGCGTCACGACCAGATAGTCGCTGGTCTCGCCGTCGATCGTGCGGCGGGCCGAAAACACCACTTCGTCGAGCGCCTTGTTTTCGAACAGCGCCTTCTTCAGGTACGGCGACGACTTGTCGTAATGCTTGGTGAATTTGATCATCCCCATCGACACACGGCCGCGCCGCGAGAGCGAATTCGGGTCGTACGGAGCTACCATCTTGTAGTCGACGCCGTGGACTTCGATCTCATCTTCATGGCCGTCACGCTTGCTGGGGCCCTTGATATCCGGAACTTTCAAAAAACCATCGATCTTCACTGGCATTGTCTTTCTCCACCGCTTTCAAACGAAACAAGATGACTTTGCTGCATTTCAGCCCTTCACTGACGGCAGTTCCGACACCAGCCGGAGCGAGGCATTGATGCCTTCCAGCTGGTAGTGCGGACGCAGATAGAAACGGGCATTGTAGTAACCGGGCCGGCCTTCGACGCTGTCGACTTGAACCTCGGCCGCGGCCAGCGGGCGCTTGGCGCGCGCCTTGTCGTCGGCGAAGGCAGGGTTGGCCAGCACGTACCGGTTGATCCATTCGGTCAACCAGATCTGCATATCGGTGCGTTCCTTGAACGAGCCGATCTTGTCGCGCGCAATCGCCTTGAGGTAGTGCGCGAAACGGGACACCGGGAAAAGATAGGGCAGGTTGGCTGACAGCCGCTCGTTCGACTGCGCGTCGGGATCGACCAGACGGCCGGCGCGGGTTTCGTCGTCCTGCAGCGAATGCGCGCCGATGAAGGCGGCAAGGTCGGTGTTCTTCCGGTGGAGGATCGGCATCAGGCCGAGCTTGGCCAGTTCCGCCTCGCGCCGGTCGTCGATGGCGACCTCGGTCGGGCATTTCATCGCGATCGATCCGTCGTCGGTCGGGAAGGCGTGCACCGGCAGGTTGAGCACCGTGCCGCCGTTCTCGACGCCGCGGATCTGCGTGCCCCAGCCAAAGAGCTTGTGGCTGCGGTTGATGTTGACGCCCATCGGGAAGGCGGCGTTCATCCAGACATATTTGTTGTGGTCGCCACCCACTTCCTCCTCGAACGTGAACCCCTTCACTGGAACGGTCTCGGTGCCGTAGGGCAGACGTGCCAGCACGCGCGGCATGGTGAGCCCGATATAGCGGGCGTCCTCGCTCTCGCGCAGCGACTGCCACGAGGCGTAGGCCGGGTTGTTCACGATCATCTGCAGGTCCTGCGGGTTCGGCAGTTCCTGCCAGCTGTCCATGCGGAACAGGCGCGGCGAAGCAGCGGCGATGAAGGGCGTGTGCGCGGAGGCGCAGATGCCCGAAATGTTGCGCAGCAGGCCGACGTCGCGCGGATGGTTCGAGAATTCGTAGGCGCCGATGATGCAGCCGATCGGCTCGCCGCCCAGCATCGAATACTCGTCCGTGTAGACCTTCTTGAAGATCGGACTTTGATCCCACATCTGGCCTTCATAGTCTTCGAGCGTGTCGGCCAGTTGCTCCTTGGAGATGTTCATCACCCGGATCTTGAGCTTGGTATCCGTCTCGGTGTTGTTGACGAGATACCAGAGGCCGCGCCAGGTGCCCTCCATCTCCCGCACTTCCGGCGCGTGCAGGATCTCGTTGACCTGCGTCGTCAGCATCTTGTCGATGCCGGCGATCAGCGACTTGATCGACTTGATCGCGTTGGACGAGATCGTCGTGGTCTCGGAGCGCGACTGCGCGGCCAAAGCCAGGTTGCGCACCAGTTGCTGCAGCTTTTCACTGTCGTCTTTCTTGACCTTGAAATCCTTTTCAAGGAGTCCGCTGAATTCGCCTAGGTCTATCGCTTCCGCCTCGGCGGTGGCGGCTGCGGTCTTTTGCTGTTCAGCCATGACTTACTCCTCGCCCTTGCCGTCGGATATCGCCTGGTCGGCGATCTTGCTCAGCAGCGGCTCGTTGTTCAGAAGCTGCGCGATGCGTTTCTCGGCATCGACGCGGCCGTCCATGAAGCCGAGCAGTTCCTCGAGCTGGCGGCGCATCTTGAGGATCTCGGCCAGTTGCGGGACCTGTTCGGCGATCTTGTCGGGCGCGAAATCGCCGATCTTCGAGAAGGTGAGATCGACCGCGAGCTCCTCGTCGCGTTCGGCTCCCTCGGCTTGCGGCAGCGTGTTCTTCACCCGCGCCTTCACGCGCGGCCCCATGGCTTCCATGAATTTGGGGAAGCGGTTGGCGTCGGTTTCGACGAGCTTGCGGTCCAGGACCGACTTCACCGCATCCTTGGTCTGTGAGGCGCCGGAAAGATCGGCCATCACGGCCATGACGAACGGCAGTTCGATCGTCGTCGGGCTGCCGTAGGTTTCGACGTCGTAGGCGATCTGCACGCGCGGCGCGCGGTTTCTTTCGATGACCTTCGCTTTGCTTTCTGCTGGCATGCTTGTTACCTTTCATCCTTCTGGGCCGGCTTCTTGGGATCGGGAACACCGGCAAGCAGCCGGAATTCCTTCAGCCCCGACGGGGCGAGATCTTCCATCAGTTCCACGAAATCCATGTGCACCATGCGGCGCACGCGGCGGGCGAGATGCGGTATCGGGCTCGACGGCTCCGTGCGGTCATAGAAGGCGACGACGAGGTCGAGGCATTTGACGACGTCGTCGCGCGAGGTGATCCGGTCGGGCAGCCCGGCGCCGGGTTCCGCATAGCTTGCCGCACTTGCCATCGCTTCGGCTCCCATCGCTTCGGCCCCCATCCCTTGGGCTCCGTGACCGTTTCCGGCCGGTGCTGCCGGTCCCGTCGGCTGCGCGGAGGGCTTTGCGGCCCCATTCGCAGCAGTGCCGACGGCCGAATTCCGCTCCAGCGTCGTCAGCAAACGCTGCAGGAACCGTTTCAATTCCGGGACAGTGGGGCCGTTGCCTTCGATACGCTTGTTGAGGGCGGTGTCGACTTCGTCGAGCGCGGCGATCGCCGCCCGGGCGTCGGCGAACAGCGAGGTCATCGCGTCGCCGGCCTGATCGATCTGTGCCGCGCAGCCGCTGCGCACCCGGTTCAGGAGTTGGCTGTGAGCCGTCGCCAGCGCCGCCTTTTCGGAAGCGCCCAGCCCGGAAGCCGCTTCCTGCAGCATGACGCGCTCGTCGAGCGCGCCCTGCTCCAGATCGCGTCCGCTGATGGGCCCGACCTGACGCGGCGAGAAGAAGATCGTCTCGCGAAGGTTCGCCAGCAGGCCTCCCTGGCTGTTCTGAAGATCAAGCAATGCATTGATGCGGCGCAGGGCGGCGTCGCGCGGCGCCGCGTTCGGCCGCAATGCCGGATGCATCGTCTCCCAATACTGGTCGAAGGTGCTGGCAATCAGCTTCAGGCCCTGGGCGAGACCGGCCAGTCCCTCTTCGTTGGCGAGAGCGCGCGCGACGATGACCAAAAGGCGCAGATCCCGGCCGCGGGAGCGAAGCTCTTCCGCCTTGTCGAGGACAGCGGCCCAGTCGACCGGCGTTGATTGCGAAGTCGGCTTGTTGATGCCGTCATGGACAACTTTGAGTAGCGGCTCGGTGAGGCGCTCCAGCTCGTGGAAGGCCGGGTCGTTGCGCAAATCCTCACCCGACGGATTCTCACCGTTCAGAGGATTCAGCCAGAGTGCGAGATTAATCACACTAACCCCCAGCCAGCGGCCCTGAGACCCTATGTGACGTAACGTTATCACTGGCCTCGCGCCACGACAATTGAGCAGCTGCTCAAAAACTAACGGATGCTAAACGCGACCGTTTTCTTCGGCGAAACCCATTGCGCGATTGCCGGGCCCGGTATGTGAAATGGCTCGCATAGCCCGGACGGCGATCCGGTGTTTGTTGCACGTGTATGCAAGACTTTTGTAACAGGGCGGTGCCGCCCGCACATATCCACGCGCCTTGCCCGTCACATGGCTTTGTCAAGTAGCCGCTTATATGGCAGGGTACGGTCGGCAGATTTCGGGAGCAGGTTCAATGGAACAGCGCCGGTCATCGCAGAGCTTCAAGCGTAAGGAACTGGTCGCAAAGCTCAACGCCACGGGGGTGCGCGCCTTCAAGGCCGCGGCCGACACGGCCAAGTTGCGCGGCAATCCCTATGTCGAGCTCGTCCATTTCATTCAGCAACTGGTGCTGTCGGAGCGCTCGGACGTGCAGATGATCCTTGCCGATGCCGGCGTGGATGCCAGTCGTCTGTCAGCGGACATGACCCGCGCCATCGACAAGCTGCCCTATGGCGCCACCTCGGTGGAGGAATTCTCCGACCACATCTTCCACGCCATCCAGGAAGGCTGGAACCTGGCAACGCTGGAATTCGGCGTCGAAGAGGTGCGCAGCGCCCATATCCTGCTTGCCTGTCTGAAGACGCCGGTGCTGGAAGGCCTGGTGTCGAAGATCAGCGCCGAGTTCGACAAGATCGACGCCGATGGTGTCGTTTCCCGCTTCGCCGATGTCACCGAAGGCTCGCTCGAAGCCGGCTCAGCTCCCGCCGCAGCCGCCGCCGAAACGCCGATGAAGCGCGGTCCGGGCGGGGATTCGGCTCTGGCCAAATACGCCACCGACCTCACCCAGCGCGCCCGCGACGGCAAGATCGATCCGGTCGTCGGCCGCGATCCGGAGATCCGCCAGATCGTCGATATCCTGATGCGACGCCGGCAAAACAATCCGATCCTGACCGGCGAGGCCGGCGTCGGCAAGACGGCGGTGGTCGAAGGTTTTGCGCTGCGCATTGCGCAGGGCGATGTGCCGCCGACGCTGCAGAACGTCAGCGTGCGCATGCTCGATGTCGGGCTGATGCAGGCGGGCGCCAGCGTCAAGGGCGAGTTCGAGAAGCGGCTGAAGGCGGTCATCGACGAGGTCCAGGCGTCCGAGACGCCGATCATCCTGTTCATCGACGAGGCGCATACGCTGATCGGCGCCGGCGGCGCGGCGGGCACCGGCGACGCGGCCAATCTCCTGAAGCCGGCGCTGGCGCGCGGCGAGCTGCGCACCATCGCGGCCACGACCTGGGCCGAATACAAGCAGCATATCGAGAAGGATCCGGCGCTGACGCGTCGCTTCCAGGTGGTCAAGATCGAGGAGCCTTCGGAAGCGGTGGCTGTGCTGATGCTGCGCGGTGTCGCCGGCGTGTTGGAGCAGCATCACAAGGTGCAGATCCTGGACGAGGCGATCGAGGCGGCGGTTGCGCTCTCTCACCGCTACATCCCGGCGCGGCAACTGCCGGACAAGGCGGTCAGCCTGCTCGACACCGCCTGTGCCCGCGTCGCCATTTCGCAGCATGCGACGCCGGCCGAGGTCGAGGATATTCTGCGCCGCCGCCAGGCGCTGGAGGTCGAGCGCGGTATCATCGGCCGTGAGGCGGCGATCGGCATCGAGGTCGCCGACCGGCAGGCCCGCGTCGACGTTGGGCTGGCGGAAACCGAGACCACGCTTGCCGCCGCTCAGGCGCGCTGGGACCGGGAAAAAGCTCTGGTGGCCGAGATTCTCGACCTGCGCGCCAAATTGCGCGGCGAGGGCGTGCCGCTCGACGACGCCGCGACTGCTGCGGAAACGGAGAGCGCCGACGCGGCAGCAAAGGCGCCTGAGCAAAAGGCCCCCGAGAGCCAGATTGGCGAGAGCAAGGCTGCCGAGAGCAAGCCACAGAAAGCCAAGGC
>NZ_RZSL01000279.1:0-8003 GCF_003997355.1 Mesorhizobium sp. M1E.F.Ca.ET.041.01.1.1
GAGCGCGCCATCACGCATGCGGTGGCCGCTGCCGAATATTGGGGCAAGTCGCGGCTGCGCCGCTTCATCGCCGAGGACATGCTGTCCTCCGTGCTGATCAGCCGGCAATGGACAAGCGAGGCGGAGAACCCGATCTCCGTCATGCTCTCCGTGCTCGACCAGGGCCACTCGCTGATCATCTTCCCGGAAGGCACTCGCAACATGAGCGACGAGCTGCTGCCTTTTCGCTCCGGGCTCTACAATCTGTCGATGGCGCGGCCGGACGTCGAACTGATCCCTTGCTGGATCGAGAACATGTCGCGCGTGCTGCCCAAAGGCCAGTTCCTGCCGGTACCGCTGCTTTGCCGCGTCGTCTTCGGCGCACCGGTGGCGGTGGCGCCGGGCGAGGAACGCCGCGCCTTCCTCGAGCGCGCCCGCTCAGCGCTTCTGGCGCTCAACCCGCGCCCCGACCGAGACGATTGATGCGCCACGAAATCAGCATTCTCATCATCGGCCTTTTCGTGGTGCTGAGCACCGCCAGCGTCACCGCCGGCATCCTTTCGATGCACGCGCCGAAGCCGCTGAGCGCGACGCTCGTCAACCTCACTCAGCGCATCAACGCCTGGTGGGTCATGGTGGCGCTGATGACGGTCGCCTTCTTCTTCGGCCGCTACGGCATGACGATCCTGTTCGCGCTGATCTCGTTCGCGGCGCTGCGCGAATTCGTGACGCTGACGCACAGCCGTCGCAGCGACCATTGGGTGCTGCTCGGCATGTTCGGCATCGTCATTCCGTTCCAGTATTGGCTGGTGTGGACCGCCTGGTACGGCCTCTTCGTCATCTTCATTCCGGTCTACTGCTTCCTGCTGATGCCCGCGATCACGGCGCTGCATGGCGACACCGAGCGCTTCCTGGAGCGCATCGCCGCGCAGCAATGGGCGATCATGATCTCGGTCTACTGCGTCAGCCACGTCCCTGCCCTGCTGACGCTCAACGTGCCGGGCTTCGAAGGCCGCAACCTCTTGCTCATCGCCTTCCTGATCATCGTCGTGCAGGGCAGCGACGTGCTGCAGTACATCTTTGGCAAGCTGTTCGGAAAACACCGCTTCTCGCCCACCGTCTCGCCCTCGAAGACCTGGGAGGGCCTGATCGGCGGACTGGCCGCGTCGAGCCTGCTCGGCGCGCTCTTGTCCTTCATCACGCCGTTCTCGCCGCTGCAGGCTTCGGCGGTCGCCTTCGTCGCCTGCACGATGGGTTTTCTCGGCGGGCTCGTCGCCTCGGCGATCAAGCGCGACCAGGGCGTCAAGGACTGGGGGCATTTGATCGAGGGCCATGGCGGCATGCTCGACCGCACCGACAGCCTGGTCTTCGCCGCGCCGATCTTCTTCCACATCGTGCGCTATTTCTGGACGGTATGACCGTCGGCATCGGCGTCTCCCGGCGCCGTTCCAAGGCCGTCTCACCCAAACATCGGAAAATTTTCAGAAACCGTTCGGGAGTTCCCGGGCCGGAAACCGCAAGAAGATCGGGCTGGCGAAAGACAGGCCGCAACGCCCGATCCCCTCTCCAGCCAACATATTTCCCGGTCGCCGCATCCTCCCGGTGCGACCGCAACCTTGGTGATGGAGACAACATGATTGCCGCACTCTTCCGTAACGGGCCGTCGAGGCGCCGCCTTGTCGCCGGATCGATCGCCGTTCTTGCCTGCGGTGCCGCCGTGGTCTGGCACGGCGCCAGAAGCGAGGCCTCGAACGCCACGCCGGCCGCACCCGAGACGAAGCTCGTCAAGGCCGTCGCCGTCGCCCCGATGCTCGGCGCGGACACCCGCACCGCCGTCGGCGAGATACGCCCGAGGCTCGAAAGCGACCTCGGCTTCCGCGTATCCGGCAAGCTCATCGAACGCATCGCCGGGATCGGCGCCACGGTGAGGAAGGGCGACGTGCTCGCCCGCATCGACGACCAGGACTATCGCAACCGGCTCGCCAGCGCCGAGGCCGACGTCGCGGCGGCGCAGGCGGTGCTCGTCGAGGCAAGCGCCGCCGAGGCCCGCATCGGCGCGCTGCTCGCCAAGGGCTTTACGACGCGGGCCAATTACGACGCGACGCTGAAGAACCTGCGCTCGGCGCAGGCCAAGCTCAAATCGGCGAAAATCGCCTTCGACATGGCCAAAGACCAGCTCGGCTATAGCGAGCTGCGCGCGGAATTCGACGGTATCGTCACCGCGACCGGGGCCGAAGCCGGCCAGTCCGTCAATGTCGGGCAGACGGTGGTGCGCGTCGCCGATCCGGAGAGCCGCGATGCGGTGTTCTCGATCGCGGAAGCTGCCTTCGCCAACGCGCCCGATACGAAGCGGCCACCGCAGGTAACCGTCTCGCTGCTTAGCAATCCGGCGATCACGGCGGTCGGCACCGTCCGCGAGATTGCACCCATGGCTGATGCCGCGACCCGCACCTTCCAGGTGAAGGTCTCGCTCGAGAATGTGCCCGACGAAATGCGCTTCGGCGCAAGCGTCGCCGGCCGCGCCGAGATGGGTGGCGCGCCGGTGATGGTGCTGCCGGGCAGCGCGCTGTTCGATAAGGAAGGCAAGCCGGCCGTGTGGGTCGTCACACCGTCGTCGGCGGTGGAGCTGAGGCCAATCTCTGTCGCCCGCTACGAGACCGATCGCATCGTCGTCAGCGACGGGCTCGCCAAAGGCGATCTCGTCGTCACCGCCGGCGTCAACCGGCTGCGGGAACACGAAAAAGTTCGTATCGTTGAAGGAGAAGGAAAATGACCGTGTCCAAGACAAAGGTCCTCATTGCTGGCGCCGGTCCGACCGGGCTGACGCTCGCGCTCTGGCTGACCAGGCTCGGCGTGCCGGTGCGCATCTTTGACAAGGCCGCAGCTCCCGGCGAAACATCGCGAGCGCTTGCCGTCCAGGCGCGCACGCTGGAGTTCCACCGCCAGATCGGCATCGTCGACGACGTGCTTGCGGAGGGCGTGCGCATCGAGCGACTCACCGTGCACACGCCGGCCGGGATAGCGGCGCGCCTGCCGCTGTCCGATTTCGGCCGCGGCATCAGCCCCTATTCCTTCGCCTTCGCGCTGCCGCAGGACATCCACGAACGCGTGCTGATCGCGCATCTGGAGCGCGCCGGCGTCAAGGTCGAGCGAAGCACCGAGCTCATCACCTTCCAGGACAGAGGCGATGCGGTCGTCGCGACCTTGAGCAAGGTAGGCCGGACCGAAACCGTCGGCGCCGCCTATCTTGCCGGTTGCGACGGTGCCCACAGCGCCGTGCGCCATGGGCTGAAGGTCGGCTTTCCCGGCGGCGCTTACGAGCAGTCCTTCTACGTCGCCGACGTGAAGGGGCGCGGCGAGATCACCCGCAACGGCATGGACACGACGGTCAGCGCCTATGGCTTCGCGATCGTCATGCCGGTCCGGCAGTCCGGCTCGGTCAGGCTGATCGGTATCGTGCCGAAGGCGCATGAGGCCGACGAGACGATCAGCTTCGAGGCGATCCGAGCCGATGTCGAGCGCGACACCGGCGTCACGGTCGACGAGGTGAACTGGTTCTCGACCTACCGCGTCCACCATCGCGTCGCCGAGCGCTTCCGCGTCGGCCGCGTGTTTCTTTGCGGCGATGCCGGCCACATCCACAGCCCGGCCGGCGGCCAGGGCATGAACACCGGCATGGGCGATGCAGTGAACCTCGCCTGGAAGCTCGCGGCGATCGTGCAGGGCCGAGCCGATCCGCGCCTGCTCGACAGCTACGAGCCGGAGCGCATCGCATTTGCGCAGAAGCTGATCGACAGCACCGACACCGCTTTCCGCTTCATCACCAGCCGCTCGCGGTTCATAGGCTTGTTCCGTCGCTATCTGATGCCGAAGATTTTGAACGCGCTGCTCCACACCTCTTTCGGCTCGCGCTTCTTCTTCGGCGTGATCTCGCAGGCGGCGATCGAGTATCGCGCCGGACCGATCAGCGCGGGCACGGCGGGCAAGGTGAGCGGCGGCGACCGCCTGCCCTATGTACTCGGCCCCAACGGTGACAATTTCGAGCCGCTGCGCTCGCTCGACTGGCAGGTCCACGTCTACGGCGAGGTCACCTGCGATTTCCGGGCGATGCTGGCGCCGACCGGCATCCCGATCCACGCCTTCGCCTGGTCGGACGCGGCCGAAAAGGCCGGCTTGCAGCGCGACGCTGCCTATCTGGTGAGACCGGACGGCCATGTCGCGCTTGCCTCGCCGGTCCAGGAAGCGGCCGCTTTCCAGCGCTATATCGCCGGTCTCGCCATCAAGCCGAGAACCGCAGAGCGCGCGCCCTACCGCGTGCCGGGCACCATGCACAGCCTGGCCTGAACTGCCACGGCGCCCGCCAAGCGGCGGGCGCTTACCGAACCCCAACCGTCACTTGTTTCGCCTGCCGGCAGCCGCCGGCGGAACGCGCCTTTGCGCGCTGAGAGGAATTTGCATCATGACGAGTTTCAACCTTTCCGAATGGGCGCTGCGCCACCGGAGCTTCATCGTCTACCTGATGATCGCGGCGGCACTTGCCGGCCTTTACCCCTATCGCGGCCTCGGTCGCGAGGAGGACCCGCCCTTCACCATCAAGACCATGGTGGTGAAGACGATGTGGCCGGGCGCCAGCGCCGGCGACACGCTGGAGCAGATCACCGACCGCATCGAGAAGAAGCTCGAGGAGCTGCCGGACCTCGACTACGTCAAGAGCTACACCAAGCCCGGCGAGTCCGTCGTCTTCGTCAACCTCAAGGACACGGTCGCCGGCGACCAGGTGCAGCCGCTCTGGTACCAGGTGCGCAAGAAGCTCGACGACATCAAGCCGACGCTGCCGTCCGGCGTGCAGGGCCCGTTCTACAACGACGAGTTCGGCGACACCTATTCGTTGATCTACGCGCTTACTTCCGACAGCCTCAGCCATCGCGAGTTGAAGGATCTGGCGAGCAGCCTGCGCGCCGGGCTGCTCACCGTGAAGGATGTCGCCAAGGTCGACCTGATCGGCCAGCAGGACGAGAAGATCTATCTGGAATTCTCGACCCAGAAGATCGCCGCACTCGGCCTCGACGTCGGCACGCTGTCGCAGGCGCTGCAGGCGCAGAACGCGCTGACGCCGAGCGGCACGGTCGACGCCGGCCCCGAGCGCATCGCCATCCGCGTCTCCGGCAGCTTCACCTCGGAGGAAAGCCTGAAGGCAATCAACTTCTACGCCAACGGCCACTACTTCCGGCTGGGCGACGTCGCCGAGGTCAAGCGTGCCTATTCCGACCCGCCGCAACCGATGTTCCGCTTCAACGGCAAGCCTGCCGTCGGCATCGCCATCTCGATGACTTCGGGCGGCGACGCGTTGGCGCTGGGCGAAAACGTCAAGGAGAAGATGCACGAAATGGAGGCCGAGCTGCCGCTCGGCGCTGAGCTCGGTCTGGTCGCCGACCAGTCGCATGTCGTGGAAGAATCCGTCGGCGAGTTCACCAAGAGCCTCGGCGAGGCGATCGCCATCGTGCTTGCGGTGTCGCTGCTGGCGCTCGGCTGGCGCCCCGGCGTCGTGGTGGCGGTCGCCATCCCGCTGGTGCTGGCGATAACCTTCGTCACCATGGAGTATTTCGGCATCTCGCTGCAGCGCATCTCGCTCGGCGCGCTGATCATCGCTCTCGGCCTGCTGGTCGACGATGCGATGATCGCGGTCGAGATGATGATCTCGCGCATGGAGGAAGGCCACGACAAGATCTCGGCCGCCACCTACGCCTACACCTCCACCGCCTTCCCGATGCTCACCGGCACGCTGGTGACCATCGCCGGCTTCGTGCCGGTCGGTTTCGCCAAGAGCGGCGCCGGCGAATACTGCTTCTCGCTGTTTGCCGTCGTGGCGATCGCGCTGGTCGTCTCCTGGGTGGTGGCCGTGCTGTTCACGCCGCTCACCGGCGTGGCGCTCCTGCCCGATCGCATCAAAGGCCATGGCAGCCATCAGCCGTCGCGGATTGCCCGCGGCTTCCAGACGCTGCTCGAGATGGCGATGCGGGCGAAGTGGATCGTGCTGTCGGCGACCGCGGGGCTGTTCGCGCTCTCGGCCGTGGCCATGGGCTTCGTCGGCCAGGAATTCTTCCCGAAGTCCGACCGGCCGGAGGTTATGCTCGATCTTACCCTGCCGCGCACCGCCTCGATCAAGTCGACGGATGCCGTGGTCGAGCGTGTCGAGAAGCTGCTCGCCGCCGATCCCGACATCGACCATTGGAGCTTCTATGTCGGCCAGGGCGCGGTGCGCTTCTACCTGCCGCTCGACGCGCAGCTGGCCAATGACTTCTTCGCCCAGGCCGTGGTGGTGACCAAGGGCCACGCCGTTCGCCAGGCCGTCATCGACCGGCTGGAGAAGGAGCTGGCGACCGGCTTCGACGACGTCATGGCCCGCGTCACGCCGCTGGAGCTCGGCCCGCCGGTCGGCTGGCCGCTGAAGTTCCGCGTCAGCGGTCCGGACCCGGACAAGACGCGCAGCTTGGCGCAGCAGTTCGCGCAGGTGCTAGGCAGCGACGCCGCCGTGCGCAACATCAACTACGACTGGAACGAACCGGCCAAGGTGATCAAGGTCGACGTCGACCAGGACCGGGCGCGCGCGCTGGGCATCTCCTCGCAGCAACTGTCGGAGACGATCAACGCGGTGCTGTCGGGCTCCAAGATCACGCAGATGCGCGACGACACCTACCTCGTCGACATCGTCGCCCGGGCGGTGGAGACCGAACGCGCCAGCATCGACACGCTGCGCGGCCTGACGATCAGCGCGTCCGGTGGTCGGCACGTGCCGCTCGAGCAGGTGGCCAAGCTCAGCTATCAGACCGAGCCGCCGCTGATCTGGCGCCGCGGCCGGCTGCCGACCGTGACAGTGCAGGGCGACGTCGCGCCAGGCGAGAACGCCACCTCCGTCACGCGGCGGCTGGAGAACGCGATCGCCGCCTTCAAGGCGGAGCTGCCGGCGCGCTACAGCGTCGAACAGGGCGGCGTGATCGAGGACAGCGCCAAGGCGCAGGCCAGCATCTTCGTGGTGTTCCCGCTGATGCTGTTCATCATGGCGACGGTGCTGATGATCCAGCTGATGAGCTTCCAGCGCCTGGTGCTGGTGCTGCTCACGGCTCCGCTGGCGCTGATCGGCGTCGCCGGCGCGCTGCTCCTGTCGGGCGCACCAATGGGCTTCGTGGCGATCCTCGGCGTGATGTCGCTGATCGGCATGGTGATCCGCAACTCGGTCATCCTGATCGCGCAGATCGACCAGCACATCGCCGCCGGCGAGGAGCCGTGGGCCGCGGTGATCAGCGCCACCACGCATCGGCTGCGGCCGATCCTGCTCACGGCGGCGGCCGCCATCCTCGGCATGATCCCGATCGCGCCGACGGTGTTCTGGGGGCCGATGGCCTATGCGGTGATGGGCGGGCTGATGGTGGCAACCGCGCTGACGCTGGTCTTCCTGCCGACGCTCTACGCAACCTGGTTCGGCATCAAGGCGCCCGCTGAGACCACCGCGGCGACCGAACCGACCACGGCCAGCGCCGAACCTCAGCCGCTGGCCGCCTGAGCTGAAACCATTGCGGAGACGCCGCCGTGGCAGTTCTTCGTCGTCGCCGACGTGATCGGCGGCGGCGTCACAACCGCGAGCGTTTCGCGGTTGCTCACCTAGCGGCGCTGGCGGGACACAGCCCCGGCTTGCCGCATCCTCCCACTAGACTTCAATCGACATCAGGAGAAACGGAAATGCCTTTGAAATCCATGAAGAAGTTCCGCTCGGCCGTGGCCTTGCTCGCACTCGCTCTCACCACCATTGAAATCGTCGGCACCGCCGTCCCGGCCCTGTCGCTGGTTGGCACCGCCGAGGCTCGCATCGGTGCGCCCTGGACGCCACGCAGCGCGGCGGGCGTCGCCCGCCGCACCACGACATGGCGTGTGCTCAGGCACACCACGACCTGGGTCGCCACGCTGCCGCCCGGCTGCGTCCGCCGGTCAATCGACGACGACCACGATGTAGCGGCCCTGATAGAGCC
>NZ_RZSL01000027.1:0-24079 GCF_003997355.1 Mesorhizobium sp. M1E.F.Ca.ET.041.01.1.1
CAGGTCCACGGTGGTGTCGATGACGATGTCGCCGCGCACATCGCCGATCAGGTCGGGCAGCTCCTCCATGACCGTATCGGCGACGTAGTTCTCCGAGCCGGTCCAATAGGAGGGCGAGCGCGTCGCCGGCGCGCTCAGCGCCACCTTGTATTCCTTGTCGCTGATCTTGCCTTCCTCGCGCATGGCGGCGAGCACGAGCTGCGCGCGTTCTTCAGCCGCCTTCGGATCGCGCGCCGGCGACAGCCGCGATGGCGCCTTCAAGAGGCCGGCGAGAAGCGCTGCCTCCGAGAGCGAGACATCGCGCGCGCTCTTGCCGAAATAACGCCGCGAGGCGGCTTCCACGCCATAGGCGCCGGACCCGAAATAGACCCGGTTGAGGTACATTTCGAGGATCTGGTCCTTGCTGTGCTTGTGCTCCAGCCAAAGCGCGAGCAGCACTTCCTGCACCTTGCGCTCCAGCGTGCGATCGGGTGTCAGGAACAGGTTCTTGGCAAGCTGCTGCGTCAGCGTCGAGCCGCCCTGCGAGAAGTGGCCGCCGAGAACGTTGGTGACCATGGCGCGCGTCAGCCCGATCGGGTCGATGCCGAAATGCGAATAGAAGCGCCGGTCCTCGATGGCGACGACGGCCTCGGGGATATAGGGCGACATTTCGTGCAGGCCGACGGCCTCGCCGCCGCTCATGCCGCGATTGGCGATGAGCTGGTCGTCGACCGAGACGATCTTGATGTTGGGCGCGCGGTCGGGGATCGACCAAGTCGTCGCCGCCGGCATCTTGGCGCCGTAATAGACGACGACGCCGGCCATCGCGATGCCGCCCCAGATGCAGAGCACGAAGCACCAGTAGAGCAGCCGGCCGAAGACGGAAACCAGCCCGCGCCGGTTGCGGTCGCGACCGCGACGCGAGGATTTCGCCTTGGCGGATTTGCGTTTTGCTGCGGATTTGCGATTTGCCGGCACGACGCGATCCTCCTCGCTGACCGAGAAGCCATCGGAGGATTTCGC
Organism: Mesorhizobium sp. M1E.F.Ca.ET.041.01.1.1; assembly: GCF_003997355.1. Lineage (NCBI taxonomy): Bacteria > Pseudomonadati > Pseudomonadota > Alphaproteobacteria > Hyphomicrobiales > Phyllobacteriaceae > Mesorhizobium > Mesorhizobium sp. M1E.F.Ca.ET.041.01.1.1. The sequence continues at coordinate 1,003 of NZ_RZSL01000027.1, forward strand.
CTGCGGCGAGCCCTCGAAGCTCGGTTCGATGCGACTGTCTCTGCGGTTCGCCATGCGCTGCGCTTGCTGTCCCCGGTGCCGATGGCGCTCGGGTTGCAGAGTAGATGCGGCGGTTTAAAGGCGCGTTAAATTAGCGGCTGACCAGCCGTTTGAAATTCCTTGCGAATTTCTTAATCCGTTACCGCGCGTTACCGCTCTGTTCGCGGCGCTTAAAGCCGAGCCTCGGCGAAGCGATCGGCGGCTTCCAAAACGGCGCGATCATGCTTCTCTGCCGTCTTGGTCCTGGTGTGCCCAGCGACCTTGCTGGATTGGTCCAGCCTAGCGCCCGACGCCCTGCCTTTCCGTGACACCAGACGCGCGCAGATCGCGAGCCCACAAGGTCACCGGCAGGGCTCGCAGCGTTCAGCGCGCTGGCATCGAGGATGCTTGGCCTTCAGGCTGCGCCGGTGCGTCAGCGAAAGTCGCGTGGGGTAGGTCTGGCGAAACCAGTCCGTACGCATCAAAATGGGCAATGCCCAGCGCATCGGCCTTGTCGGTTACTGTGACAAGACGAACAGGATATAAAGCTGTCTGGCAGCGGCTGGTCGAGGTAAGCTTGCCGTCATGAAACCGATGAACGAAGAGCACCTTGCGGTTCTACGCAGGCACATGGTTGAGATGATTGCGATCCATGCCGACCTTGCAAGCGAAGAACTCGGCAAGGCAACGCTCGATGAGCGGGTGATGGCATCGATGCAGCGGATCCCGCGACATCTCTTCGTGCCAGCTGCGGTCGCGCCTTATGCCTATCAGGACATGCCGTTGCCGATCGGCTTCGATAAGACCGTCTCGCAGCCCTTCATCGTCGCTCTGATGACCGATCTCCTTGCTCCCCAACCGCACGAGGCAGTGCTCGAGATCGGGACTGGCCTAGGCTATCAATCCGCGATCCTGGCGGAACTCGCAGGACAGGTTTGGAGCGTCGAAATCATCGAGGAATTTGCAAGCCATGCCGAAGCTCTGCTGCAGGGCCTTGGCTTCTCGAATGTCGCTATTCGCGTCGGAGACGGGTCTCGCGGCTGGCCCGAGCACGCCCCATACGACAAGATCCTGGTTAGCGTGGCGGCTGAGCGGACGCCGCCGGCTTTGCTGAAACAGCTCAAGCCAGGGGGACGCCTTGTTCTGCCTTTGGCGTCTGAAGAGGCACAGTTTCTGACCATCATCGACAAGAATGCGGCAGGGCAACTCGAGACTCGGAAAGTCATCCCGGTTCGGTTCAGCCGGCTAGAAACTGTCTAATGAGGCGCACGACTGGTGCGACTTCACTTTTGTGACCATCAGCCGGGTGCAAGCAGCTCCGCGCTCTTCTCGTCGCAGTCCTCCGACTGTCAACCCCGATCCTCGTAGAACTCAATGGGGAGACCGTCGGGGTCTGCCACGAAAGTAAACGAACGTCCCGTGTGTGGGTCTACGCGGATAGGCTCAACGTCGACGCCTCGTGCCCGAAGCAACCGGGCTGTCGCCTCTACTGAGTCCACCGAGAATGCTACGTGTCGTAGTCCGCATGCCTCAGGCCTGGTCGGCCGGCTGGGTGGCATGGGAAAACTGAACAATTCGATCTGGACAGGACCATGCCGCAAGTCGCACTTCCAAGATTGTTTTTCGGCGCGCCAATTTTCGTCGATGATGACGAAATCGAGTTTATTCTTGTAGAACTGCTTCGACAGCTCGTAGTCACTGCAGATGATTGCAATATGATGGATTCCTAGAAGCAACGAACTAACCCCACATGAGCATGGACAAGCCTGACGCCGCAGATAATAGCAGGCTTGAATCAAAGAGAAGGACTGCCGCCCAGGTGAGTGGATCGATCAAGCTTGTCCCAGAGCGGATTGGCGGCCGCCGCTGAAAGAAAGTCATCCAGCCAGTCCAAGGTTTGGCACTCCTTCGACTATAGGGCTTTGTATGAAATGAAGATAGTAAGGAACATCACGCTTACCCCGGAAGCTGAGGAATTTATCGAGCAGCGCTATATCGAACCGGACGTCGCCAGTTATTCTGAGCTTCAGTTCATGCTAAGGTTTATTTTGGTGATAGCTTACAAGGACGCCGATGGAAAGATAATGGAAGGAGAGACCGTAGGCTACAAGCTATCTAGATCGCCGGTATCATCCCTATCTGATTCGGTGATCTCTTCATTTGACAGCGGTCGCAAATTCTTCGCTGTTGAATTCAACGCGGATGGTGAAAAATACGATGCCGACGCGCACTATACGATCGAACATTTCGACGATATTAACTACATCATCAAGCTGCCTAGCGAGGCGAACGGTCGGGACACGGCTGAAGAGTGAGGCTGACAGCTTGGGAACAGTCGGGCCGACTCCCATACCCGAGCGCTATCTAACGCATGGTCTCGCGAGAATGACCTCGGGCGCGCGTTCGTATCGAATTTAGTGTTTTGACTGAACTGACGCCTTGAGTGGCCGCGCGGGACGGGCCGTTTCCTCTATTAAGATAAAGATATCGGAATCAGCGTATAATCCGCCGTTATGCGAAATGGCGAATAACGCCGCTCCGGACCGTTCACACCCTGGCGACGAAACGACCAGACCGGAAAGCCCTGAACCGCCCCTCCCTGCAACAGGCGTTCCTTCTGTGATCTTCATGCCGCGGGGCAGTAGAAGGCGGGCCAACCCAGTATTACGAGCCACACTCGGCTTCTGCCCGTCGCGGTCGTTCGTCATCTTGTAGGGCACTGGATGAGCTTTCATGCCTCCTGGCCCCCGCTGCCCATGCGGAGCCGCTACATTGCCTTTGCCGTCCGCTTGCTAGAACATACCGCTTTTGGACTCGCGACTGGCATAGGGATCGCGCTAGGCCGCCTTCTATATTAGCAATAGCTTGCATTCTGAGGCGAACATACCATTGGGCGTTTTCGGGCGCTTTGGGGAGTTCAAAGCGCACAATTTTGGCTCTGGCCGCGCTCACGACCTGTTTCGCTCTGTGGGATCGATTTGCGAACGACGGAACCTATAGCGCCGCCCTGCAACGAAACATTTTAGGTGCAGTGCTTCCTGGGTGACCGGCTGCCCTAGCCGGCCCGTCGACGAGCGGCAGCGCAAAGTCAGCCCATCAAAAAGTTGCGCCCTCGTATGGCGTTGCTGACCGCCTCGGTGACTTGGCGCGTGGTTGCCTTGCCGCCAACATCGGGCGTCATTATGCCGGCTTCACCGGCGCGCTCGATGGCGCGCATCAGCTGATCGGCTGCCCCTTGCTCGCCCAGGTGACTGAGCATCTGCACCGCGGTCCAGAATGTCGCAATAGGGTTGGCAATGCCTTTGCCGGCGATATCGAATGCCGATCCGTGAATGGGCTCGAACATGGACGGGAAACGCCTTTCAGGGTCGATATTGGCCGTCGGCGCAACGCCAAGACTGCCAGTCAACGCGCCTGCGAGATCTGAAAGCACGTCGGCATGAAGGTTCGTCGCCACGATCGTGTCGAGGCTCTGCGGCTTCAACACCATGCGCACGGTCATGGCGTCCACCAGCATCTTGTCCGAGGTCACGTCGGGAAATTCGTGCGAGACGTTCTCGGCGATCTCGTCCCACATCACCATGCCATGACGCTGCGCATTCGATTTGGTGACGACGGTCAAGAGCTTGCGCGGTCGAGACTGCGCCAACCGGTAGGCGTAGCGGATGATGCGCTCCACGCCGACGCGCGTGAAGACAGACACGTCCATGCCGACTTCTTCCGGCAGGCCGCGATGCACCCGCCCGCCGGCGCCTGAATACTCACCCTCCGAATTCTCGCGCACGATCACCCAGTCGAGGTCGCCGGCCCTGACGTCGCGCAGCGGAGAAGCAATACCGGGCAGGATCTTGGTTGGCCGTACATTGGCGTATTGATCGAAACTCTGACAGATCTGCAGCCGCAGTCCCCAAAGCGTGACATGGTCGGATACGTCGACCGCACCGACGGCGCCAAAAAAGATGGCGTCGAATTTCTTGAGCCGCTCCAGCCCGTCGGCCGGCATCATGACGCCATTGCGCTTATAATAATCCGATCCCCAATCGAAGTGGCTGAATTCCAGCTTCAGGTCGCCGCGCTGCTCGGCCAGCACCTCGAGCACGGTGATGCCGGCATCAATAACCTCTGGCCCAATTCCGTCTGCAGGAATTGCGGCGATCGAATATTCGCGCACTGTCAATCTCCTTGGCATGCGATGGGCAGCCCTCACGCTCGATCTTCTGGCCGCCTAAGACCAATGCGCCAAGTGCACCTAACCTAAAGGCACACATAACCGCCGTCGATCACCAGCGCCGCCCCGGTCATGTAGCGGGCGGCGTCGCTGGCCAGATAAACCGCCAGCGCGCCGAGGTCTTCGGGATCTCCCAACTTGCCCATCGGTATGTTCTGCACATAGGCTTCGATGATTTCCGGGTTCTTCTGTGCCCAAAGCTTGTTCGGCTCGGTTCCGAAAATACCGGGACAGATCGCGTTGACTGTGATTCCATGCCGGGCCCAATCCACTGCAAGGCTGCGGGTTAGCATCAGCACCCCGGCCTTTGCCGTCTCGTAATGCCGGCCCTGGATGTTGCGGCCCGCGACCATGGCGTTAATCGAGGCAAGGTTGATCACGCGCCCGCCCTGGCCTCGCCGGATCATCGCGCCGCCTATGTGCTTGCAGCACAGGAAGGTAGAGGTCAGATTCAAATCGATCAGTACCTTCCATTGATCAAACGGCATATCCTCGAGGGGTACGTTCATCCGCCGCCCGCCGATATTGTTGACGAGGATGTCAAAGCTACCCTGCGCGGCCACCGCCTCGAGGCAGGCGGCTTCGCAGGTGGAGGGATCGCTCATATCCGCAACGATGGTCGCGGCCTTGCGGCCCAGCGCGCGGATGTCGGCGGCGGTTTTGTCCAGAATTTCCACTGTGCGGCCGACCATAGTAATGTCGGCGCCAGCTTCGGCAAGCCCGAGGGCCATCTCACGCCCCAGCCCCCGACTTCCGCCCGTGATGAACACGCGCTTGCCATCAAGGCGAAGCCGATCAAACACACCCATGCAGTTGCACTCTCCCGCGCGGCCACTGAAATAGGACCGTCACGCCTTGCTTACGCGGCCCCGCGCGCGATGTGGAATGCCAAGCTCGGATATTCCTATGCATCTGCGGTATGGCTGGCGGCACTCGGTGTTAAGCCCTTTCTTGAATGCATCGGCAAGTCGGAGTGCCAGCGCAATAGGAGTGGACGGTTTTCGGCTATGTCGCCTGCCGCCCAGCGGATCGGCTTTTCGTCGATGGCACAGTTGGACTTCCAGTAACAGCCACCGCCCGAAGTTTTGACCCGTCCTATTCACCCCTACGCATGGCGTCTGCTACGGAAAGTTGGAGCCGGATTCGTTCAGCATGGGCAGGGGAGGTACTGTGGTGGCGTGGACCCCCTATTCCAAATTTACATCACGTTATCGACGAAAGACATTGGCCCCCTCCCCGTGCAAGCCCTACCCTGGGATATAATCAGCGAAGAAACATAGGGTGCATCGTGGCTGCGGAAATTCGACCTTACTGGCGAAACTTTATTGGCGGCGAATGGCTGGATAGTTCTGATGGACGCTCGATCCCGATCCTCGACCCCGGCAATGGCAAGGTTATCTCTCACGTCGCCTGCGGCGGAGCCGTTGAGATCGATCTAGCCGTTGCTGCGGCAAGGCGTTGCTTCCAAGAACGCCGGCTGCAGTCACTAACGCCGGCGGCCCGCGGTGAACTGATGTTTGCGATTGCTGGGGAGCTCGAAACCCTTGCGGATGAGATCGCCGAGCTGGAAATCCACGACAACGGCAAGACGCGCGCCGCCGGGTACAACGAGGTGAAGCTCACCCAACGCTACCTTCGGTATTACGGTGGGATGGCTGACAAGCTGGAGGGACGGCAGATCCCGCTTGGAGAAAACGTCGTCGACTATACGATTAGATCGCCTTACGGCGTGTCTGCTCAGATTGTGCCCTGGAATGGACCACTTCCGGTGGGCGCTCGATCTATCGCCTGCGCCCTCGTTACAGGCAACACGGTCGTGCTGAAGTCGCCGGAGGATTCTCCCCTCAGTCTCTTCGTGTTGGCAGAAGCCTGCGAACGCGCTGGCGTCCCCAAAGGCGCCGTCAACATAGTTTGCGGTTATGGCCCCGAGGCGGGGGCAGCTCTCGTTGCACATAAGGATATAGACCACATCGTCTTCACAGGGTCGGTGGCAACAGGAAAGAGCGTGCTACGAGCGGCTGCAGAGCGGGTTATCCCTTGCGTCATGGAACTTGGTGGCAAATCGGCCGCCATTGCCTACGCGGACGCAGACCTCGACAATGCGGCGCGAAACATCGCCCGCGGCATACTGCATCATGCCGGCCAAATCTGTTCGGCCGCCTCGCGGCTCGTGGCTCATCGTTCGATCGTCGGGCCGCTGGTTGAAAAGCTCAAGGCCGAGGCAACCCGGCGGACTGTCGGCCCGGGGGTTGAGGACTGCGACATGGGGCCTGTGATCTCTGAGCGCCAGCTGCGGCGCATCGAGACATTGTGCGAAGTTGGCGTTGCCGAAGGCGCCACCCTTGCAACAGGCGGGAAGCGGCTCGCGCGCGAGGGATATTTCTTGCCCCCAACGATTTTTACCGACGTTCGGCCGGATATGCGCATCGCGCAGGAGGAATTCTTCGGGCCGGTCTTGGTTGTCATCCCGTTTGACACTCCCGAGGAAGCTATCGCTATTGCCAATGGGACCGATTACGGTCTCGCGGCTGGAGTCTTTACCCGCGACCTCAAGCTTGCTCTCTGGACCGCCGATCGTCTCGTCGCTGGCCAGATCTATGTGAATGACTGGTGGGTCGGCGGTGTTGAGACGCCCTTTGGCGGGACGCGGCGCTCGGGCTACGGCCGAGAAAAGGGACAGGAAGCCCTTCTAGGCTATGTGCAGACCAAGAACGTCGGGATCAGGCTGTAAATTATCGACAGTACCGCCTCGATATCCCCTACCGGCACTACGGGCAGGATCGCGAAACGACGTCATAACTTGACAGGGCATGGCTTTCGTTTTGACAATAGTACCAATAAAGCGAGTGACCGGAGTGCGAAATGGAAAGCCGTTGGCTTGAGGACTTTCTCAGCCTGGTGGACACTCGAAATTTCTCTCGATCGGCCGAGGCGCGCTATACCACCCAACCGGCCTTCAGCCGACGTATCAAGAGCCTCGAGGATTGGGTCGGCGCGAAGCTCTTCGATCGGACCACCCAACCGATCAGTCTAACGCCCTCGGGCGAACGATTCCGGCCTGTCGCCGAGGAGGTACTTAGAAGACTGCTTCAAGGACGGGAGGATGCACGCCGGGTCGGTGAGACTTCGGCCAATCTCATCCGCTTTTCTGCAACGCACAGCCTTTCACTGACCTTCTTTCCCAACTGGATCAGGTCGATCGAGGCCAAGACCCATACCTTCAACATCAGACTGGATTCGTGCCAGTTCAACGATTGCATGCAGTCGCTGATCAAGGGTGAATCCCATTTTGCCATCAGCCACGCTCACCCGCAGGTCGAGATGAATTTGCCTCCGATGCACTTCACCTCGAAGCTTGTCGGCACCGATCGGCTACTACCGGTTACACTGCCCGATTCCGCCGGCTCCCCGCTTGATAAACTTCCTGGTACAGAGGAAGAGCCCGTCCACTATCTAGCCTATACTGAAACGTCTGCGATCGGGCAGGCTGTCGAACACATGATCAACAATGTGGAAGAACCGGTCTATCTGGATAAGGTTTTCGTCAGCCAACTGGCGGCCGTGCTCAAAACGCTAAGTCGCGAGGGTCGAGGCATGGCTTGGCTTCCAGAGAGCAGTATCTCAGACGAACTGGCATCCGGCAGCCTTGTATTGGCTGGCGGCGAAAAATGGTTCATCCCCGTTGAAATTCGCATCTTCCGCTCGCGCGAGCGGCTGCCCGCGATGGCGGAAGAGTTGTGGTCCATCCTGGACGGTGAGGCCGGGCTGGCAGAACCCCTCTCACCCGAGAACTACTGATACCCTTCACGCATCGAACAAGGCCAAGCTTGCATTGGAGGAGGCCGATACACCGGTCTATCCTTTCTTCAGGTGCAAGAGAGAGCGCGGTCTATGTTTCGAAAAAAGAAAATCGCCCTTTTAGGACTTATGCTGGAGAGCAACAGCTTCGCTCCGGTAACTGGGCGCGATGATTTTCTTAGTCGGCTCTATGTGGCCGGCATCGAAATGGCCGAGGAGCTCCGTAAGGACGAGTCGAAGATCCCAGCGGAAATGCACAGCTTCTGCGCCACGATGGACATATCCGTCGAATGGGAAGCCGCTCCGATACTGATCGGCCTTGTCGAGGCAGGTGGACCGATTGACCATGATTTCTTCGCCCAGACATTGGAAGACATGAAAGGTAGGCTTGAAGCGACAATGCCGCTCGACGGGGTGTACATATGTAACCACGGCGCCATGATCACCACACAGGACCGAGATCCCGACGGCGACATCTTCGAAATGACCCGTTCCGTGGTCGGAAAAGATTGCCCCATCGTCGCGACTCTCGATCTTCATGGAAATGTCTCCGATCGGATGGTTGCGGCAGTCAATCTGGTGGTGGCCTACCAGACCAATCCGCATGTCGACATGGTAGCTCGCGGTCGCGAGGCGGCTTTTGCATTGAGCTCCATGCTTTCCGGATTGCGGCCGGCGTCTGCAATCATCCGTCTTCCAGTTTGCCCGCCGACCGTGACGCTTCTCACCGACAAGGGACCCTACGCCGATTTGATGAGATATGGTCAGGCCAAGTCCGGCGGCGAGATCATGAATGTCTCGATACTCGGCGGCTTTGCCTATGCCGATACCGCAAAAAACGGCCTGTGCATCATCGTGACCGCCCGTAGCGACCGAGCCGTCGCCGAAGCGGTAGCCCAGGACATTGCCGAATTTGCCTGGCGTGACTATCGGCGCTATGACCCACACCTTACCCCCCTTGACGAGGCGGTGGCAAAGGCGGTTGCGGCTGGAGAAGATCCGAGCCTGCCAGCCGTCATCCTCGCCGATGTCGCCGACAATCCCGGCGGCGGGGCGAACGGCAACACAACATGGCTTCTCGAAGCATTGATCAAGGCTCGAGCCAGTGGAGCCGTGCTTGGCATTTTCAACGATCCGGCGCTGGCGCGGGAGGCCATGGAATTGGGAGAAGGCGCTCGTTTCCGGGCGGTCTTCAACCGGGTTGAGCCAGACAGGTTCTCCCGCCGATTTGAAGCCAATGCGACCGTGCTACGGATCCGCGACGGCGATTGTGTCGGCCGCCGAGGTTTCTACGCCAATCGCAGGCTCGATCTCGGCACGACAGTGCTTCTCGACGTCGAAGGCATCAAGGTTGTCATCATCTCCATACGTACACAGTGTGCCGACCCAGTCTTCTTCGAGATGATGGGGATCGACATCAGCAAGGCGCGTTCGATCGTCGTAAAATCACGCGGTCATTTCCGTGCCGGCTTTGACGAATTCTTCGGACCAGACCAGGTGATCGAGGTGGACGCGCCCGGCCTGTCATCGCCAATTCTCACACGTTTCGATTTCAAGTTTTTGCCCCGGCCGATTTTCCCCGTCGACCGCGACGTTATGTGGCCCCGCGCCTGAAATCCGACACGAATTGCGCAAGGGGAACCATGAAATTGAATAATCTCAGCACACCGAGCCTGATCCTGGACAGGATACTGCTCGAGGCGAATACGCGCCGGATGACCCACAGGCTCAAAGACCATGGCGTCCGGTTTCGGCCTCACATGAAAACGGCGAAATCCATTGAGGTTGCACGCGTAGCGATCGCCGGAAATTTCGGCGGGGTCATGGTCTCGACTCTCAAGGAAGCTGAATATTTCGCAAGCCACGGAATCTGCGACATCACCTATGGCGTTACCGTTCTGCCTGACAAGCTGGCCCGGATCGCCGAGCTCGTCAAACGCGGCATCAAGGTGAGCGTCATCCTCGACCAGCTAGGCCTTGTCCGGGAAGTCAACCGCCAGGCCCTCGACTTGGGCATTGTGGTTGACGTTCTCATCGAACTCGATTCAGGCGAGCAGCGTGCCGGCGTTCTTAGCGGTTCTGAGGAATTGCTGGATATCGGGCGGGCGCTTGCCGAACTGCCGGGAACCCGGCTCGAGGGCGTGCTGACCCATGCCGGTCATTCCTATCAATCGCGCACCATCGAGGACATCCGCAAGGTGGCGGAAGAAGAGCGTGCCGTAGCGGTGTCCGCTGCTGAACGACTAAGGGCGATTGGCCTTGCTGTTCCGGTCGTTAGCGTCGGCTCGACACCGACAGCGACCCATGGCGTAAACTTCGCCGGTGTGACGGAGGTGCGTTGCGGCGTCTACATGTTCGGCGATGTCATGCAGTCCGAGATCTATTCCTGTGGGCGAGAGGACATTTCGCTTTCGGTTCTCGCAACGGTCATCGGCCACCGGCCCCAGTTCAACACTGCCCTCATCGATGCGGGCGCGCTTGCCTTGTCCAAGGATCGCAGCACGGCGGCTTCGGGTCTGCCGGAGGATGTCGGCTTCGGCATGGTCATGGACGTGCATTGCCAAGAACGGATTTCCGGGGTCACTGTTGGCCATGTTTACCAGGAACACGGCCTCCTGGTGAGCCAGGGCCCCTTCCCTTATGACGCCTTGCCGGTCGGTTCCAAGGTGCGGATTCTCCCCAACCATGCCTGCATGACCGCGGCAATGTACGATCGATATCATGCCGTTGCCGGGAACCAAGATGGCGACATCGTGGAGTGGCCGCGCATCAACGGCTGGTGAGGAGCTGTTGAGGATGTCCTGCGACGGTTCAGCGCCGCTCTGATTGCAGGCCTCGCGCCTGGTAAAAAAGAAAGCCCCTGCGCCAACCTCGCGTCAGGGGCTTTAATGCATGTCGCTCGAAGCTCGAAGTCAGCAGCCCTGCCGGTTTGGGAAGAAGGTGCGTCGCTCGAAGCATTTTCGACTCAACGCGCTTCGGGATGGCATTCGCTACAGAGACTTGCCAGAGACGCTCTCAAATCCTTGCGCCTGACGATGCATCGAAAAGGTGAACGGACGTCTCAGGGCAATGCAATCTGAGCTTCTGTCCCGGCTTGTGGGTACGTCGTTCAGAAGACAGCGCGCAAATTCGCTGTCCCGCGACATCTGCAAAGATCTGTATGGTGGGGCCAGTCGGCTCGATGACTTCGACTGTTGCACCGAACCCTTCGCTTCCGCCCGACAACACAAGATGTTCAGGTCTCGCGCCGTAGACCACCTTTTGGCCCAGCTTGGCGGACGAATCGCGTGAAATGGCGAGTCGGGTTCTATCCTTGGCCATTACAAAAGGCCCCTCGTTGTCAGCAGCAACGATACCCTCAATGAAATTCATTGACGGCGAGCCAATGAAATCCGCCACAAACAGATTGGCCGGAAAGTCATAAAGATCCATCGGCGTACCAATCTGCTCCACACGCCCCTTGTTCATGACGACGATGCGATCCGCCATCGTCATCGCCTCTATCTGGTCATGTGTCACATAGACCGATGTGGTCTTGAGCCTTTGGTGAAGAGCCTTGATCTCAGTGCGCATGACAACCCGAAGCTTGGCATCCAGGTTCGAAAGCGGCTCATCGAAGAGGAAGACCTGCGCATCCCGGACCAGAGCCCTGCCCATGGCAACGCGCTGTCGCTGTCCGCCCGACAACTGTCGCGGCGAGCGCTCCAGATAGGGCGTAAGATCGAGTATTTCGGCGGCCTCGTTGATCTTTTCCGAAATCTCCTGCTTCGACCTTTTCCTCAACTTCAGGCTGAAGCCGATATTGTCATAGACGCTCATGTGCGGATAGAGAGCGTAGTTTTGAAAGACCATGGCGATATCGCGGTCACGGGCCGGAACGTCATTGATTACCCGTGTCCCGATCGATATCTCGCCGTCCGAGATCGGCTCCAGTCCGGCGATCATGCGCAGCAACGTGGATTTGCCGCAGCCGGATGGCCCGACCAGGACGACAAACTCCTGATCCTCAATGTCGATATCGATGCCATGAAGGATCTGCAGGGTGCCGAACCACTTCTCGACGCCGCTGATGGTAACCGATGCCATATTGGGAGGTCCTTATGTTTCCAAGGCTTATTTGACCGCTCCGAGCGCCATGCCGCGGATGAGGTAGCGTTGCAGCCAGGAGAAGACGATGGCGACAGGGACCGTGGCCAGCACAGTCGCGGCCATGACGTGGTGCCACTCGACCTGGTAGCGTCCAGCCACCTGGGAGAATATCTGTACCGGCAGCGTGTAATCGTTCTGGCTGCGGATCAAGGTGAGCGCCAGCACGAATTCATTCCAGCTGTTGATGAAGGTGAATATCGCGGTCACGACCATGGCAGGAACGGCCAGCGGCAAGAAGATCTTTACTAAGCTGGTAAAGCTGGTTGCACCATCTATCCACGACGCTTCCTCGAGCTCGCGCGGAATCGTGTTGAAGTAACTCTGCAGCATCCAGATCGTGAAGGCCATGTTGAAGGCGACATAGGTGACGACCAGCGAATTGAGGCTGTTGACCAAGTTGAGATGCACCATTAGCCGGAACAGGCCCAGGACAAGCACGATCGGCGACATCATTTGTGTCATCAACAGGAAATTCCTGTAGAGCCCTTTGCCGGAAAAGCGGTAGCGCGACAGCGCGTAAGCGGCAGGAATAGAGAGCACGATGGCGATGATCGTCGAGGTCAGGCTGACATAGAGACTATTTAGAAGCGCACCGCCGAAATTGGTCTTTACCCACATTTCGACGAAGTTTTCCCAACGAAATTCACTGAAGGTCCAGGTCGGCGGGTAGACGAAGAGTTCGTCGCGTGGTCGCACGGCGGTCACGAACATGATGCCGAATGGCAGCAGTATAACAACGCAAAGCGGTGACAGCAAAAGCCAGTAAAGAAGGCTCTTCTTCAGCTTAGGCGTCATGTTTCACCTCTTCGTCAGTGCTGTCGTGTTCCTGCCGCATCACCATCAGCACATAGGCGATGGTGAAGACGAACAGCACAGAGAACATGATAAGCGAGATCGCAGATGCTTTACCGAGCTGGCCGAAGCGAAAGGCCAATTTGTAGAGATAGGTCACCAGGATGTCGGTGCCGTTGGCGGGCCCCCCTTCCGTCATCACCCAGATGATTGGAAGCGAATTGAAGACATAGATGACGTTGAGCACTATCGCGATGTTGATGAAGGGCTTCATCAGCGGCAGCGTGATATAGCGGAACAACTCCCAGGGCTTGGCGCCGTCCACAACCGCAGCCTCATAAGAATCCTGCGGCAAAGAGGACAGGCCGCCGAGAAAGATCGTCGTTGTGAATGGTATGGAGACCAGGATACCGACAAGGGTCTCGACGGTGAAGGCAAGCGGAGCGGTGGCGAGCCATTCGATCGGCTCGCTGATGATGTGGAAATCCAACAGCGTCGCATTGATGAGTCCGGCGCGGCCGTTGAGGCTCCAGCGCCAGAGCACCGCTGTCATGGTCAGTGAAATCGCCCAGGGCAACATGACAATTACGCGGGCAAGGCCCCGACCATAAAAATCGTCGTTAAGCATTATCGCGATCGGCAGTGATATGATCAGCGTTCCGCCAACCACCGCGACCGTCCAGATCACCGTGCGCACCAATGATGAATAGAAAAGCGGATCACGAAACACTTCGGCGAAATTCGCTAAGCCGACGAAGCCCATCATCTTTCCGAAGCGGCTGACCTCCTGCATTGACGTCCAGGCGAGGTCAAGAATCGGATAGCCGATGATCGACATCGCCAGAAGGAAACTCGGCACGATCATCAACAGGGGTGTCGTCGGTACGCGCGTCCGCGATTTCATGATCCCGTTCCACGGCTATTGAGGCTCGCTCAGGGAAATGGGCGGGCTACCCCACGCCCGCCCATCTTTCGCGGCAGCGCCTACTTGCTGCGAATTTTGTTGATATCGGCAGCGGCAGCCTTGAGCGCTTCGTCAGGCTTGGCCTGGCCAAGATAGATCTGCTGCAAGGCGCGAACTGTCGTGTCGGCGATCTCTTCCCAATTCGCAATGGTCGGAGCAAACTTCGCATAGGGCAGACCCGCTGCAAAGCCGGCAATATCAGGATCGCTGCTGTAGTATTTCTCGGCCGCGACATTCTTCGTTACAGGCAGGAAGCCTTCGCCGTGATCGAACTTGGTCCGCCATTCGTCCTTGTAGGCGAACTCGATGAACTTCCAGGCTTCCTTCTTCACTTGCGAGGAGGAGAAGAGCATCAGCGTGTCGGTCACACCGTAGGTCGCCTTGGCCTTGCCTTCCGGGAAAGGCAGGACCTTGTACTTCAGGTTCGGCGCCTCGGCTTTGATCTGAGGAATGAGCATCGGGAAGGTGAAGACCATCCCGACCTTGCCTTGCTTGAAGAGGTTGAAAACGTCTTCGCGGGTGTAGTTGGTCGGGGAAGGCTGGGTCAGTCCTTCGTCGATCATTTTCTTGTACAGTGTCACAGCCTGGAGTGCCTCGGGCGTATCGAGGCCCGACGTCCCATCACCCTTCAGGATGTCGCCGCCGTGAGTCCAAAGGCTGTAGTAGAAATAGGCGTCGGTCTCGATTTCCTTGCCCTGCAGACCGAAGGCAAAGGTGTCGGGAAGAGCCTTGAGCTTCTCGGCAGTCGTATAGAACTCGTCCCAGTTGGCGGGAGCCTTGGCGCCGGCCTTGTCGAGCAGATCGGTGTTGACCAGCATGGCGCGGGCAGAGGCGGCGACCGGCAACCCCATGGTTTTGCCGTCGATGACGGAGGGCGCCATGAAAGTGTCGATGAAGGTCGACTTGAATTCCGGCGTCAGGTAGGAATCGACCGGCTCGGCGATGCCCTGGGAGGCGAAGTCGACCAGCCAGCGCGTACCGATGATCGAAATGTCGGGAGCCTGGCCGCCGGCTATATCGGTGGTTAGCCGCTGCAGGAGCGTATCCCACGGCACCACCTGGATGTTGATATGGATGTCGGGATTCTCCTTCTCGAAGGCCGCCGCCACTTCCTCAAAGTACGGGCCAGTCTTGGAGCTGTACTCCGCCACAGTGAAGTTGACCTGCGTTTTGGCATAAGCCGGGCTGCTCGCCCAAGCCATGCCAACAGCGAGGGCTGACGCAGCCATCGCTTTGCGAATGCTGAAAGTCATGAATTTGTTCTCCTCATGAGGTGTTTCTCTTCTTTTCGACCTGGGGCGGCAGCACTCAGGCGCCGCACTGACCAAGACACTGTGCGCCGGCAAAACGATCGATGAAAATACAATTATCGCATGGAGGCATGAAGATGCGGCATAGGGCGCATTAAGTTACCCAGGATGCTTATCACAACAAGCGCAGCACAACAAAAGGCGAACTTTATCACCTTCTGCTGTGTTGCAATAGTATACTTATGGCGACGCGTTCTAGATTCGCCCGAAATTGAACTCCGGCTCGTAACCGAGGACATGTCGCGCTTTATCTATCGATAACAATGTCTCGCGGCCCTTGATCTCGCGCTTGAATTGTACGTTTGGAAAGACCGCTTTCATGAGCTCAGCGCTTTCTTGCTCCATCACGGTATCGGCGTTAGCGATGATGAAATGGTCTGCGCCGACAAGATCAACATGCAGCGCCTTGCGCACCGCCTGGGCGCAATCGCGCGCGTCGATGTAGCCCCAGCAGTTCCACTCCCTGACATGCGGGTCGTCCTGCCAGGACGAGAAGCGGTCGTAATCCGCCGGCTCCATCACGTTGGAAAGCCTGAGCCCAATGAAGGTCGTCTCGGGGTTCCACCGCTGCATCTGTCGGGCCATTTCCTCGCCAAGATCCTTCGACAGTGAGTAGGCGCTTTCCGGTCGCATGGGATGATTTTCGTCAACCGGCACGTAGGACGGCGGGTTGGACGGGCTGAAAGGCAGGCCCAACGTGGTCTCGCTCGATGCCCAAACGATCCGCTTGACGCCTACACGGATGGCCGCGTCAAAGACATTATAGGTTGTCACGACATTGTTGCGGAAAATGACATCGTCGGGCATCAGGTCGGGTGCTGGAATGGCCGCCAGATGAACCACGGCATCTGGTGTGCGGAACTTGCGGAAAGGATGATCCTTGCCACCGCTCCACTGCAAAGCGTCGATCACTTGGCCGAGATCATTGAGATCGACTTTGTAGAATGGGCAGACGGGATCCCTGGAAACCTGCACGTCAACATTCAAGACGCTGTAACCGTGCTCCACCAGACCACGACAGACTGCCCTGCCCGCCTTGCCGCTGCCGCCGGTAACGACGATGTTCTTCATTGAATGTTCCCTGCATCTGCCACGCCGGCCAACTGCTCCTGCGGATTTCACGCGACCAGCCAATCGAGGCAACCGTACGGCCCCAGGGTTTAGGAAGGCGAATGCGAAATACTGATCCTGCCATGCTTGTTCTGCATTGGAAGACCGCATTAACGGCCGGTAGTGGTTGATCGTTGAGAAGAGCAACCGCCTGAACCAGGCGACCGGGGGGACGAGACATGGCTCGCCATGGCGGGACAATTGCGGTCGTGACGGGAGCGGGCCACGGGATCGGGCGTTCTATCGCCAGCCAGTTGGTCGCCGAGGGCGCTGCAGTGGCAGTTCTCGAAATCGACGAGTCCAAGGGTAGAGAGACGGTCAGCCAGATCATCGAGGCCGGCGGCCGTGCGGTTTTTGTCAAGACTGACATAACAAATGCCGATCAGGTGGAGAGTGCCTTCGCGGCGGCTGAGGACGCGCTTGGTCCGGTAAGCCTGCTTGTCAACAACGCGGCCTTTACCGCCGCAGGCGATCTCAAGGGAATGAGCCTCCACTCCTGGCATCGCGAAATCGATATCAATCTCAATGGCACGTATCACTGCATACGCGCCGTCCTCCCACGCATGCGATCCCGGCGCGGCGGCGCCATCGTCAACATCGCGTCGGTAAACGGGATGCGCTATTTCGGCAATCCGAGCTACAGCGCTGCGAAGGCGGGCATTATCAACCTAACCATGTCGGTGGCCTCCGAATTCGGCCGTGACGGCATTCGTTGTAACGCCGTCTCTCCCGGTTCAGTGCGCACCGACAACATCACTTGGACCATTCGCCAGCAAAGGGACCCGGGCATCTTCGAGAGACTTGGCCGCTGGTATCCGCTTGGCCGCGTCGCCGAGCCGATGGACATCGCCAAGGCTGTTTCCTTCTTAGGGTCAAATGATGCTGCGTATATTTCGGGAGTGGTCCTGCCGGTCGACGGCGGCATGCTGGCAGGCATGAACGTCATGATCGACGAATTCATCCTCGAAGCCTGAGACCGCGGGGGGGTATCCATGCTAGTCATTTCCGAAACACTTGCTCGGGATCTTGTGGCCATCGAGGAGGCCTTGGAGGCGGTCGAGCAAACCTTCTGCGCCATGGCCCGCGGCTTAGCCAGGAACTACCCTGTCGTGCGGGAAGTGGTCGGCCACGCGGATGCTGTATTCGGCGTAAAGACCGGCGCGGACAATTCTGTGCCGTTTCTCGGCCTAAAGGCTGGCGGCTATTGGCCACACAATCTGGCACGTGGATTGACCAATCATCAGTCCTCGACCCTACTTTTCGATCCCGATACCGGACGGGCTTTGGCTCTGGTTAGCGCTAATTACTTGACAGGCATCCGCACCGGGGCGGCAAGCGCGATCGCCACGAAGCACCTGTCGCGCCCAGATTCCGAGTCACTCGGGATCATCGGGACGGGCACCCAATCTGTCTATCAGCTCAAGGCGACCCTGGCTGTCCGCAGCATTAAGACCGTCCACGCCTGGGATCCCTCGCCAGACAATCTGGCCGCCTTCGGCAAGACGGTTACCGAGCTTGGCATTGCCTACCGCGCCCACAAAAACCGCGAGGACGCCGTCCGGCTCTCTGACATCCTCGTCACCGTCACGCCCTCCACCAAGGCGCTCGTTGAAAGGGAGTGGGTTGTGCCCGGAACCCATATTTCCGCGATGGGGGCAGATACGCGGGGCAAGCAGGAGCTTGATCCGCAGCTTGTCTCCGCTGCAGCGCTCTTTGTCGACGAGCTATCGCAGTCGCTCAGCATCGGCGAATTTCAGCATGCTTACGCGCAGGGCCTGATCAAGGAAAGTGACATCCGCGGTTCGATCGGCGCCATCATTGCGGGCATGGCCGATGGACGCCGATCGGCGGACGAGATTACGATTTTCGACGGCACCGGCGTGTCCCTTCAGGATCTGGTCGTGGCAAATCTTGCTGTGCGACGCGCGACCGACAAGGGCCTCGGATCGCGAGTGGAATTCTGATCACTCCCTGCGGCTAGCCGCCCGAAGTCGACGGCTGGCGGCCCGAACTCAGTTCATACGATGGCGAAAATCACCGTCGCAACTACGCATCGCCGTCGTTTGCCCGCTCCTCCGCTATTTTTTTTCGCCTTAAGCACTCGGATTTCAGCCTCTAATCTTGGACCGAAATGCAAGCCCAAATTTGTATCGAGGTGTCATTTGCCGGGAGCGCGATCGTCTTCGCCGTGGACATGAAGCTTCCTTGCCTCGCGCTCAAGCGCGACTGACCCACTACCGCAACGAGCTAGTGCAAGCTTGGCCGGATCATCTACCTGGGCGTTCGATCTTTGCGCGATGAGACCGGCCAGGATTTCCGCGGCAGCCAGCACTGGAGTGATGCTCTGAAAGTAAAAGCGCTTGGGGAGTGGCACCAGTATGCTGACGCGAGCTAGGGAGGCAACCGGCGAGAGGCGATCATCGGTGATGGCGACGATCGCGAGACCGCGGCGTGCAGCTTTACGCGCGACCTCGACGCTCGAGCGCGCGTAGGGCGCAGTGCAGATCAAGAGCAGAGCGTCATCCGGACTGGAGTTCCACAGCGCGTCCATGCCAGTGCCACTTGTGTCATCCAGCAGGATGGCGGGCTTGCGGAAATACGACAGGGCATGAGTGAACTGATGTGCGACCGCATATTGGGAGCTTGGCCCAAGGCAAAAAATCCGCGACGCGCGAGCCAAGGTCTGGGCTGCGTTTACGAGTTGCTGCGAGAACTCCCGGTCCAGGGCCAAACGGGACGTTTGGCGCGCAAATGCGACGATGAAGTTGTCAAACCCAACCTGAACGTCCCAATCCGGCGGCGCGTCGACCGGCGGCCGTATGTTGCCGGCAGTGAAAATGGCACGATATCGCGATCGGATTTCCTCATAGCCGTCAAAGCCGATCCAATGCGCCAGCCGCATCATGGTGGTGTGACCGACCGCTACCTTGCGCGCCATTTCACGCATCGAACAGAATGCGACGTCCGCCGGATGATCGAGCATGTACTTCGCCGCCAGCTTAAGCTGTTGTGGCATCTCCTCGAATTGGTCGAGAAGCAGTTCCTCTACATCGTAGGGTGCTCCTACCACGGAACTCGATGACAAGAGGATTTCGTCCTTCGTCGCAAGCCGTTGGATCATATTTCGTCCATTGTTACTCTATTGAGAACCCCGCGAAAGAGCTCGCCGGCGATGCTTCTCGTCGAAAGCGATAGCCGCACTTGGCTTCAGGGTTCACTCGGTTCAGTCAGTGACAAGCTTGAGCTTGCTGGGATCGAGAAGCAGTCCGACCGAGCGCGAATCCATGTTCCGGATGGGAGCCTGATATTCGGTGTGGTAGAGCAGGCCGATTGGCGAGTTGATCCGGTAGAGAATCCTGTCGCCCAAAAAGGCGCAGGATTCGATTTCTCCGACCAAGCCGTCATAGGCTTCTGCTTGAATTAGACGAAGCGCCTCCGGGCGGACCACCAGCTTTGCCGGCCCGGCCAGGAGCGCCGCATCCGAAACTGCTATCTCGGAGCCTGCGATCATCGCGACCCATTTCCCGTCCCTGGACTGGCGCGCTTCGCACTCTAGTAGGTTGGCTTCTCCGATAAAGCTCGCGATGAAGGAAGACCGGGGGTGTTCGTAGAGCTCGGCCGCTGTTCCCTGCTGCGCGACGCGACCCGATTGCATCACGACCATCGCATCGGATACCGCCATGGCCTCCTCCTGGTCGTGGGTAACGTAGACCGTCGTGACGGCCAAGCGCTGCTGCAGGGAACGAATCTCGTCGCGAACCAGGCGTCGGAGCTTTGCATCGAGGTTCGACAAGGGCTCGTCCAGCAATAGAACTTCCGGTTCCAGAACGACGGCACGGGCCACTGCGACTCGTTGCTGTTGCCCGCCGGACAGTTCGCTGGGTAGCCGAGCGCCGTAGCCGGCGAGGCCGACCATTTCCAACGCCTGCTCAGCCTTTAACCGTGCTTCAGTCTTGCGTATCCCCGACATCAGCAGGCCATAGGAGACGTTCTCGATCACGCTCATATGGGGAAACAAGGCGTACGACTGGAAAACCATGGCGACGTTGCGATACGTCGCGGGCAGCATCGATACGTCACGGCCGCCGATCACGATTCGGCCGTGTGTCGGCAGTTCCAGCCCTGCGATCATGCGCAGTGTAGTCGTTTTTCCACAGCCGCTCGGTCCGAGCAGGGTGACCAGCGATCCCGGTTCGATGTCAAAGCTGACATCGTCCACGGCGCACACACTCCCATAGGCTTTGGACACGGCCTCGAACACCACGCGACCATGCTCAGCAAACACCGTGTTTGCAGCCGCTCTCGGAGTTTGCAGCATGAAACAGTCCTCCTTTCGTGACCCCGTCGATGAGCGCCAGACGGTGTTATGCAACATATGTTGCCGCCGCATGACGCCCGTTGCCTTGTCCAGCGCTCATGACCGAACCGGAGCTGCCGCTATTTTGGCAAGGCGTTCGTGCCGCCGCAGGCGGCGGGTTCCGAAAGCGAGCTGAACGGCGATAACGACCACAAGCATGACGGCGATGAGAACATTGGCGTAGGCAATCGCCACGCCATAGTTCCCGTTCTCGACGAGACCGACGATGTAGGCTGTCGCCATGTTGTGGTCGGCGCTTACCAGGAAAATGACAGCGCTCACCGAGGTGATGGCGCGGATGAAGGAATAGGCGATGGCCGCCACAATGGCCGGACGCAGCAGCGGCAGCACGATCTTGCGCAGCGTCTGCGAACTGTCGGCGCCAAGCGTCAGCGAGGCTTCGTCCAGGCTGTGATCGATCTGCTTCATCGCAGCGATGCCGCCGCGAACACCGACCGGCATGTTACGGAATACGAAGCAGAGGACGAGGATGACGCCGGTGCCGGTCAGTTCGATCGGCGGGACGTTGAAAGCCAGGATGTAACTCAAGCCAACCACAGTGCCGGGAACGGCAAAGCTTAGCATCGTCGCAAACTCGAAGGCGCTTTTTCCGACGAATTGCTGGCGAACCAGAAGCCAAGCCGTCAACAGTCCGAGGGCGGCTGTCAAAGGCG
Source organism: Mesorhizobium sp. M1E.F.Ca.ET.041.01.1.1 (assembly GCF_003997355.1). NCBI lineage: Bacteria > Pseudomonadati > Pseudomonadota > Alphaproteobacteria > Hyphomicrobiales > Phyllobacteriaceae > Mesorhizobium > Mesorhizobium sp. M1E.F.Ca.ET.041.01.1.1. The sequence goes on from NZ_RZSL01000027.1 coordinate 22,403, forward strand.
CTGCAATCAGCGAAATGCTGAGGGTTGTCGCCAGCGAGCCCCACGCCGAGCCGTTCCAGATCAGCTCGCCATCCGACCAGCCAAGACCGAAAGCTTCGCGATAATGGTCGAGCGTGAATGCGTGGTCGAGACCCCACAGCTTCACAAAGCTGCCATAGAGGATCATGCCGTAGACAACCACCGTCAGCGCAAGCCAGGGAAGCGTGAGGCAATGGACGGTCAATGCATGGGTGCTGGACAATGGCGTGTGCGCGCCATTGTCGCCCTTGCCTGTAATGGTCGCGTAGTTTTTTCGCCCAACCCAACGGCGCTGGAACAAGAATGCGCCCAGAGTGAACAGGAGCAAGATGATGGCGAGAACGGCCGCGCGCGCCGGATTTGCTTGGGCGCCGACCACTGCGAAGTATATCTCGGTGGAAAGAAAGCCATGCGCTCCGCCAAGGACAAGTGGATTGCCGAAATCGGCAAGGCTTTCGATGAAACCCAGTAGGAAAGCGTTTGCGAGTCCGGGCCGTAACAGCGGCAGCGATATCGTGCGCATGGTGGCTGAAAGGTCTGCCCGCAAGGTCTGGGCCGCCTCTTCGAGCGACGGACTGACGCCCTCGACAACACCGATCAGAACCAGAAAGGCAATCGGTGTGAACGCAAGCGTTTGTGTCAGCCAAACGCCCCAGAAACCGTAAAGCCAGCGCCCGGCTTCGCTATCCGCCACTTGCGACACCCAGGTCGTTACGGCGCCGGCACGCCCGAAAAGCAGGATAAGCGCCAAGCCCACCACAAAAGGCGGCGTGATGATCGGCAAGACAGTCAGGGCGCGCAGCAATTTTTTCGCGGGAAAGTTGGTGCGGGTCATCAAAAGCGCGAAAGCCAACCCAAACAGTGTGGTGCTGCCTGCCGTCATCACCCCGAGGAGCAGTGAGTTGATCGCCACGCCGCAACTGCGCCCGCCAGACAGGCACGCAAGACCCCAGATATCTCTTCCGGCCGCGGTGGTGAGAAATGAAGTGATCGAACCTTGCCCTCCAGAGGGAGCGAAGGCTTGAACCAGGACGTGCAAAATCGGGTAGAAAACAAATATGCCGACAAGCACCAGAACAAGGCCGATTGAGGCGATGGTGAAGGCGTCCCGGTTGCCCAAGCCTAACTTCGACCAGACGATAGCCACACAAACGAACAGGCCCCCACAGGTGATCATCGCCCCATAGCCGAGCGCGCTGGAATTGACGGCGGCCAAAAATTCGAGTCCGGTCCAGCGTTCCACGAACGGCGGCGCGACAATTGCCAGCAAGGCCGCAACCAACCCGACCAGGAGCAATCGCTCCCGGCCTTGCAGGAAGCGCATATCAAAGGCCGACAGCAGCGCCAGAGCCAGGGACAGGAAAGGCAACGCTAGCAAAAGCCGGCCTTGGAAAAGCAGGTGAAGAAGGCCGGGGGCGCCGGCTTCGGACAGCAAACCGCCGGCTTCAATCCAATCCGGCTCGAACAGGCCGTACTCGACACCAAACCAGGGAAAGAGGCAGAACCCCGCAAGGCCGAGTGCCGCAGAAACGGCGAGGGCGCGTTGCATGACGAGCTCCCTTCTTGGCGCGCGGACGACGTCCGACGCACGATCTTCGGTTGAAGTCGGCAGTTGGGCAGGTCCTGACCCGGCCTGAGCCCAACTAAGGATTCCTCACC
>NZ_RZSL01000280.1:0-7925 GCF_003997355.1 Mesorhizobium sp. M1E.F.Ca.ET.041.01.1.1
GCCCTGGTCGGTGCCCATGCCGAGCGTCGTGTAGCGCTTCAGGTGCTCGACCGATTCATAGCCTTCGCGATGGGCGAGCTCGATGTCCCTCTCGGTCACATCCATCTGGAAATCGACGAAGGCCTTGCCGCGCCCCGTGGACGCGATCGCGCGAAACGGAGCGGCCGCGGCCTCGCCGAGATCGAGCTTGAGCGGCGCCGGCACCGTTGCCGATTTTCCACAGGACGATGCCGCCTCAATGCCCGCGCGGTGGCCGTCCTCGATGGCGCCAGTGGTCGAGAAGCGGCCCATCATAGCGCCGGCGCCGAACTGGCCTGCCGGCAAGGCGCCCGGAACGAAGCCGTCGATATCGCCGCGATAGACGGGTTTGACACCGAGATGCGAGGTAAGATGAACGCTTGGCGACCAGCCGCCGGACAGGCAGACGAGGTCGCAGGCGATTTCCAGATTGCCGCCCGGCCCGGCGAGTTGCGCGGCCTTCACCGTATGGCCGCCGCGCAGGTCGGTGATCAGGGTGCCGGCTCGGATCGCTATGTTCAGGCGCCTGGCTTCCGCGGCCAGGCCGGAGGGCGGGGCGCCGCGCTGATCCGCGACCGTCACCTCGGCGCCGGCGGCTGCGAGGTCGAAGGCGGCGCGGTAGGCGCCGTCATGCGTGGTTGCGACGGCGATCTTCTTGCCCGGCAGAACGGCGAAGCGGTTGAGGTAGGTCCGGGCGGCGGACGCCAGCATGACGCCCGGCCGGTCGTTGTTGGAAAAGACCAGCGGCCGCTCGATGGCGCCGGTGGCAAAGACGATCGAGCGAGCGCGAAGCATGGTGAAGACCTGGCGCGCGGCGGCTTCCGCGGCCCGACCGTCGCGTCGCTCGATCAGCCCCAGCGTGTTGGCGTCAAAGGTGCCGAACGCCATCGTCCTGCGCATCAGGGTGACGTTGTCGAGGCCAGCCAATTCGGCCTCGATCGCGCTCAGCCAGGCGGCTGCGTCTGCGTCCGGGCGCTCGGACAGCAACTGGCCGCCGAGCAAGAAGTCCTGCTCGATGAGAGCGACGCTCGCGCCGGCGGTCGCCGCCGCGCGCGCCGCCGACAGGCCGGCGGGGCCGCCGCCGACGACGGCGACGTCGGCAAATGCGTGCCGCGCCTCGTAGCGGCCGGGATCGGGCTCAGTGCCGGCGCGACCCAGGCCCGCCGCCTTGCGGATGAAATGCTCATAGAACATCCAGGCGCGCCGCGTCGGCCCCATGAACGTCTTGTAGTAGAAGCCGGCGGAAAGGAAGGGCGAAAACAGCCCGTTGAGGCTCTGCAAGTCGAAGGCGAGCGAGGGCCAGCGGTTCTGGCTTTCGGCGGTCATGCCCTCCGCCAGTTCGAGCATCGTCGCCGGCAGGTTCGGCTCGCGCCGCCCACCGGTTCCGAGCGTGACCAGCGCGTTCGGCTCTTCCGGCCCAGCCGAAAAGATGCCGCGCGACCGGTGATATTTGAAGCTGCGGCCGGTCAGCATGATGCCGTTGCCGAGAAGCGCGGAAGCGAGCGTGTCGCCCTGATATCCGGCCAGGCTTCGACCATCGAAAACGAAGCCCAGCGGCTGCGCGCGGTCGATGCGCCCGCCGGCCGCGAGGCGATTTCCGATCCTGTTCATGCGGGCATTTTCCTGGCGAAGCCGACCGATTGGATGACGTGGTTTCTGGTGTCGCGCTCGACGACCAGCCATTGCCGGCAGCCGGACACGTGCTGCCAGAACTCGCAGTGCGGTCCGGCCCGATTGTCCCGCACATAGACATAGCGGTACCAGGCCTCCGGATCGGGGTCGTCATGGGCTGGACGCGCCACGGAAGCGTCGCCGCCATAGCGGAACTCGTCATGGTCGCGCGGGCCGCAGCACGGGCATTCGATGCGAAGCATTTGTCTTCTTCTCTATTGCAGCCAGGCCGAGGGGCCGACGCCGGCCTCGTCGAGCGTGCGGCCGGTGCGGAAACGGTCGAGGCCATAGGCGGCGATCAAGGGATGCGGCTTGCCGGTCGCAAGGGTGTGCGCGAAGCACCAGCCCGAGGCGGGCGTCGCCTTGAAGCCGCCATAGCACCAGCCGCCATTGAGATAGAGCCCGTCGATCGGCGTCGGGCAGATGATCGGGCTCGCGTCGGGCGTCATGTCCATGACGCCGCCCCAATGGCGCAGCAGCCGAACGCGCGAGATGCAGGGCATCAGCGCGATTGCCGCTTCCGCCACCTCGCGCACGACGCCGAGATTGCCGCGCTGGGCATAGGAATTGTAGCCGTCGAGATTGCCGCCGAAGACCAGCCCGCCCTTGTCGGATTGGCTGACATAGAAATGATCGGCGCCATAGGCCACGACATGATCGACCAGCGGCTTCAGCGGCTCGGTGACGAAGGCCTGCAGCACGTGGCTTTCGATCGGCAGTTCGAGCCCGGCCTTCTGGCCGAGCACCGACGTATGGCCGGCCACCGCGAGGCCGACCTTGCCGGCGCCGATCCGGCCCTTGCTCGTCTCCACGCCGACGATCCTGTCGCCGTCGCGGACAAAGCCGGTCACCTCGCAGTTCTGGATGATGTCGACGCCATGACCGTCGGCGGCGCGCGCATAACCCCAGGCGACGGCATCGTGGCGGGCGGTGCCGGCACGGCCCTGGAGGATCGCGCCATGGATCGGGAATCGCGCCGTGTCGGAGAAATCGAGATAGGGCACGAGCCGCCGCACCTCGTCGCGGTCGAGGATGTCGGCGTCGATGCCGTTCAGCCGCATGATGTTGGCGCGATGGCTGAAGGTGTCGAGCTGGTCCGCCGAATGGGCGGTGACGATCTGGCCGCGCTGCGAGAACATCACGTTGAAGTTCAGCGCCTGCGACAGGCCTTCCCACAGCTTGACCGAGAATTCGTAGAACTGGGTGTTGCCGTCGAGCAGGTAGTTGGAGCGGATGACGGTGGTGTTGCGGCCGACATTGCCGCCGCCGACATAGCCTTTCTCCAGCACCGCGACATTGCGGACGCCGTGGTTCTCGGCCAGGTAGAAGGCCGTGGCGAGGCCATGCCCGCCGCCGCCGACGATGATCACGTCATAGGCGCCTTTCGGCTCGGCGGCGCGCCAGGCGCGCTGCCAGTTCTTCTGGCCGGACAGGCCGTTGCGGAAAATCGAAAACGCCGAGTAGCGCATGGTCATCGTCTAGCGAACGATCGGACCGGTCGGGGTGCGGGTCAGCACTTCGGCGCCGGTCTCGGTGAGAAGCACGGTGTTGGAGATGAAATCGTCGCCGTGGCCGGTGCCCATCAGCCAGGACAGGATGTGGAAGCTCATGCCGGTCTCGATCTCGAGATCGGAATCGTGCCGCAGGCCCGTCACCGAATTGCCGCCAGTCCAGGACGGCGGCTGGCCGATGCCGACGAGATAGCCGCAATGATGGCGGCGATAGTGCGAAAGGCCGGCCTCGTCGGCGACACCCTGCCAGGCGGCGTAGACGTCGCGCGCCCTGACGCCGGGTTTCAGCGCCTTGACGACGGCATTGAACGCCTTGGCCGCCACCTCGGCCATCGCGGCGTCCTCGTCCCTGATGCTACCGATACGGATCAGCCGGCCGAGCGGTGCGTGATAGCGCGAGACGCAGCCGGACAATTCAACGAAGACCGGCTCGCCGCTTCGATAGGTGCCGTCGCCCCAGGTCGTGTGTTCCTCGCCGAGCCGGGCGGCGGGGCGGATGAACGGGCCGAAGCCGGGCGCATGGCCGCCGGCGCGCGCCATCGCCGCCACGCATTGCGCGGCGACCTCCTGCTCGGCGGCGCCGTCGTGGATCGCCGCGATCGCGGCACCGGCGGCGGCATCCGTGACCTTGGCGGCGCGGCGCATCAGCGCCTGTTCCTCGGCGCTCTTAACTAGCCTCATCCTGTCGACCAGCCCGGAGACATCGCTCCATTTGGCCTCGGCCTGCGCTTCCAGTTTCAGGGCGAGGCCATGGCTGAGGCCCGAGGTCCAGTATTCGAGACCGATGCGCTTGCCCGTCAGGCCGAGTTCGGAAAGGACGCGCGCGGCGAGATCCGCCGCCGTCTCGCTGTCGGAATGGCCGCGGAATTCCGCCGCCTTCACCTGGTTTTCGATCGTCACCTTCTCCATCGAGCGGGTGATGAGAACCGGCTGCCGGTCGAGCGGCACGATCAGAAGATGCGGCGCGAAATAGCCCCAATGGTCGAGACCGGTGAGATAGAAGACATTTTCCGGCGAAGCGAAGACGGCGGCGTCGAGCCCGCGCTCGGCCAACGCATTGCGCACCTTCGACAGGCGGCCGGCGATCTCGGCTTCCGAAAAGGGATTGCGGTCCATTGTGTATCCTCGAAATTGCCTGTTGGGTGGTCAGTCGATGACGATGAGATCGCGCGTCACGTCGCAGAGCCGCTCGCCGCCGTTGTCGGCAACGACGAAGGACTCCGAAATGGCGACGCCGAAATCGTCGAGCCAGACGCCGGCCATGAGGTGGAAGCACATGCCGGGCTCGAGCTCGGTCTTGTCGCCGGGTCTCAGGCTCACGGTGCGTTCGCCCCAGTCCGGCGGATAGGCGAGGCCGACCGGGTAGCCCACCCGGCTTTCCTTCTTCAGCCCGTTTCTGCGCAGCACTGCCTGCCAGGCGGCTTCGACCTGTTCCGCGGTGTTGCCGGGCCGCGCCATTTCGAGGCCGGCGTCGACGCCTTCGACGATCACCTTGGCCATGTCGGAAAGGGCTGCCGGCGGCTTGCCGAAATGCACCGTCCGGGTCAGCGCCGCATGGTAGCGCCGCCGCACGCCGGCGATCTCGACGATGGCGAGCCCGCTGTCGGGAAGCGGCGCGTCCGACCAGGTCAGATGCGGCGTGCTTGTGCCTTCGCCGACCGGCATCAATGGGCAGATGGCGGTATAGTCGCCGCCGGCGCCGGCCACGCCCATGATCTGCGCGTGATAGATCTCGGCGATGACGTGGTTCTGCGGCACGCCGGGCCGCATCTTTTCGATGGCGCGGTTCATGGCATTGCTGCAGATCGCGCCCGCCTCGCGGATCAGCGCCAGCTCGGCTTCGGATTTCACCAGGCGCGCCCAGTTGACGAGGTCGTGATTGTTGGAAAAGCGCGCCTCGGGCAGGCCGCCGGCGAGATGGGCATGGCAGCGCGCGGTGTAATAATGCGCATCCATCTCGACGCCGATCCGCGCCCTGTTCCAGCCGCGCGCCCTGATCAGCCCGGCGAGCTCGTCATAGGGATGCTCGACGGGATGCTGCACCAGTCGCTCCGAGAACGGGACGATGTTCGTTTCGGGCAGGCTGGTGGTCATGCGGGCGCTCTTGGCGTCCTGCGCCCTGCCGAACCAGATCGGACGCTCTTCCTCCAGATGAACGAGCACGCATTGCGGCACGTAGAAAGACCAGCCGTCATAGCCGGTCAGCCAGGACATGTTGGCGGGATCCTGACAGATGATGAGATCGAAACCGGCCGTTTCCATGCGGTGCTTCACGTCGGCCAGACGCCGCGCGTATTCCGCCTTGGTGAACTCGTCCGACCCGCTCAAACCGTCCCTCCCATCGCCGCGGCTGAACGCGGCTCGCAGCCCCGTGATTTCGGGAAAAAGCCCTTAATTGTGCACAACTTGTCAATGGTTATGTCGCGCATTGTGGCGATAGCGGCTATTTTCCGAGATTCGTACAGCGCATCTTGCGATATGTCCAGATGAGTTGTATACGTCTTATGAGCTTGAAGTGATGGAGGAGAAACGTCGCTCGAGCCAAAGCGATCATTGAAAGGGGAACGCATGTTCACGTCACAGATATCCCGCCGCGCGGTTGTGAAGGCCGCCGCTTGCCTTGCGCTCGCCGCGACAGCATTCACGTCACTGCCGGCCAAGGCGGAGACGACCCTCGAACGCGCCAAGAAGGACGGCTACATCCGTGTCGGCTTTGCCAACGAGGCGCCGTTCGGTTTTGCAACGCCCGACGGCAAGCTGACCGGCGAAGCGCCTGAGGTCGCCAAGGCGGTGCTCGCCAAGATGGGCATCAAGCAGGTGGACGGCGTGCTGACCGAGTTCGGCTCGCTCATTCCGGGCCTTAAGGCCGGCCGCTTCGACATCATCGCCGCCGGCATGTTCATCAATCCGAAGCGCTGCGCCGAGATCAATTTCTCGGAGCCGTCCTACGGCATCGGCGAGGCCATGCTGGTGGCGAAGGGCAATCCGAAAGGCCTGACGGACTATTCCAGCATCAAGGCCAATCCCGATCTCAAGCTCGCCGTGATGGCCGGTGCCGTCGAGGGCGGATACGCCAAGGATGCGGGTGTCGCCGAGGCGCAGCTCGTCACCTTGCCCGATCAGTCCAGCCTGGTTGCCGCCGTTCAGTCGGGCCGCGCCGATGCGGCCACGCTGACGGCGCTGTCGATCGCCGAGATGGCCAAAAAGGCCGACGGCGTCGAATCGACCAAGCCGTTCGGCGAGGTTGCCGGCAAGTCGGTCAAGGGCCATGGCGGCTTCGGTTTCCGCAAAGAAGACACCGATTTGCAAGAAGCGTTCAACGCCGAGCTGAAGAAGTTCATCGGGTCGCCCGAGCATATCGCCCTTGTCGAGCCGCTCGGCTTCGGCAAGGACTATCTGCCCAACAAGACCACCGCGCAGCTCTGCAAGGGCGAATAAGTTCCCAACTGCTGGCGGCGCGAGAGCGCCGCCCTCTTTTTTCCTGGAGGGCAGATGGGAATCCGCACGTTAGTTGCCATGCTGGTTGTCGCGCTCGCCGTTATCGGCGTGCTGGCGACGCAGGCATCCTATAGACTGTTCCTGCCGGGGCTGCTGCAGGGCGCGCTGCTGACCATCGAAATAGCCGTGCTTGGCAGCCTGCTGGCGATTGTCATGGGCGTGCTCGCGGCGCTTGCACGCATGTACGGCCCAGCGCCGCTCAGATGGCTGGCGACGGTCTATGTCGAGATCTTCCGCGGCACCTCGGCGCTGGTGCAGCTGTTCTGGCTGTTCTTCGTGCTGCCGCAGTTCGGCGTCACGCTCAACGCCTTTCTGGTTGCCGTTCTGGCGCTTGGGCTGAACGTCGGCGCCTATGGGTCGGAAGTCGTGCGCGGCGCCATCCAATCGGTCGCGCGCGGCCAATGGGAAGCGGGAACGGCGCTCAACATGAGCCGGTCGCAGATGCTGCGCCGGATCATCCTGCCGCAGGCCTTCATCGCCATGATCCCGCCCTGGGGCAATCTGTTCATCGAGCTTCTGAAAGCGACCGCCCTGGTCTCGCTGATCACGCTCACCGACCTTGCCTTCAAGGCGCAGCAGATGAACCAGACCACGTTCAAGACCATTCCCATCTTCACGCTGGTGCTGCTGATGTATCTTGCCATGTCGCTGGTCATCTCCATCGGCATGCGGCTGCTCGAAAGGCGGGCTTCGCTCGGCCTGGCGCGGGGGAGGGCGGCATGATCTGGGATTGGAGTTTTACCTTGCAGATCCTGCCGGTGCTGGCGCACGCGGCAATCATCTCCATTGAGGCGACGCTGCTAGGCTTTGTCATCGCCGCCTCGCTCGGCCTTGTCCTGGCGGTGGTCCGCATCGCCGTGCCATGGACCGGCTGGACGATCTCGGTGCTGGTCGAGCTGATCCGCTCGACGCCGCTGCTCATCCAGATCTTCTTTATCTATTTCGTGTTTCCGAAATTCGGCCTCGTGATCGATGCGTTCACCGCTGGCGTTGTCGCCATCGGCGTCCACTACGCCGCCTATTGTTCGGAGGTTTACCGCGCCGGTTTCGACAACATCCATCGCGGCCAGTGGGAAGCCGCGATCGCGCTCAATCTCTCGGCCTGGACGACGTTCCGCGACATCATCATCCCGCAGGCGATCCCGCCGATCGTGCCGGCGCTCGGCAACTATTTGGTCGCGCTGTTCAAGGAAACGCCGCTGCTTTCGGCGATCGCGGTGCTGGAAC
>NZ_RZSL01000281.1:0-7900 GCF_003997355.1 Mesorhizobium sp. M1E.F.Ca.ET.041.01.1.1
CCAGGCTCCAGGCGTACGCAGTCCCGGCGCCGGACAAGGCCGTCGCGGCGCTTCTCGACACGCCGCCCCACTATCTCGACCTCGGCGCCTTCGCACGCGACCGGGCGCTCGGCGCCGACGAGATCGCACGCCTCATCGATCGTCTCGGCCTTGCCACCATTTCCGTCGGTGAGACGCAGGTCGTGGTCTCGTCGATGCGGTGGGCTCGGTTCAAGCGCGACTTGAGCACAATCCTGGAGACCTTTCATGCCGACAACCCGGATTTGCCGGGGATTGGCATGGAAAAGCTGCGCCTTCACCTCGATCCATGTCTTCTTGCGCCGGCTTTCGCCGCTGCCATGCGAAGCCTCGTCCGCGCCGGCCAGATCGAGCTCGACGGCGCCTGGATACGGCTTCCCGGCCATGAGGTCCGTCTCGCGGCCAGGGAGGAGGCACTATGGCGTGAGGTCGAACCGCTGATAGCCGGCTCGGTGAGATTCCACCCCCCAAGAGTGCGCGACATCGCGGGCGAGCTCGGCAGGCCGGAAGCGGAAATCCGCAAGCTTCTGAAGCTTACCGGCCGCATCGGCACGGTGCATGAGGTTGCGCATGATCACTTCTTCCTTCGCCCGGCGTTGGCTGAGATCGTCGAGATCGTCTGCAGTCTGGCGGCCGAGCATGACGGGCAGTTCAGCGTCGCACAGTTTCGCGACAGTGCGGGCAGCGGGCGCAAGGTTGCAGTCCATATCCTCGAATTTCTCGACCGGCATGGCGTCACCCTGCGGCGCGGCGACCTGCGGCGCATCAACAAGCATCGGCTGGACCTGTTTCGCCGCGAGGGCGACAATGGTTCACCGGCAGAAGATTCTGGAGGAGCATCGTCCCCGGTGGGGCGTCCGGACTTCAAATCCGGGAGGGGCCGCGAGTCGGTCCTTGGTGGGTTCGACTCCCACTCTCTTCCGCCATCCTCTTAAAGCGCGTCGCGATCTTTCAGATTCGCTCCGTGCGCTTTAGGTTTTTGATTTTACGCATGTCTTTGTCCCGAAACCGGTTCCCACTTTCGGGAGACATGCTTTAGAGCCTGGCCCTGAAAATGTGTCGGACCTTTCCGAGGAGGTGACGCGATGCCAGCATCCTTTCTGCTTGAACTGAGGACTTCTGCGGAGGCCGCCAAGGCTGCGGAGACAAGTTTCCGGCACGAAGCAGCAAGGCGGATTGCAGCGCTGGAGCAGGAACGCGCATTCGCCTTCAGGCGGCTCAACCTCATGCAGGCGATCGCCGATGCTATGGGCCTAGCGGAAAGTGAGGATATCGCCGTGGCGAACGCATTCGCCGCCTTGCGCGCGAGCCTCGGCTGGAATGCCGACAGCGAGGCGCGCTCGGAGGTGATCTCGCATTTTGGCCCGGTCGCGCTAGCAATGTTCCAGGATTTAAGCGGAAACCAATCCGCCAATATCCATGCCGCGCTCGCGGAGTTCGAGCACTGGTTTTCCGACACCCGGGGCTCCAGCTTCTGGGCCCTGTTTGAGCAGCAGATGCCCGACACGCCTGTAGTCGATTTCTGAAGAAATCCATATCCATGAACCGGCTGGGCCGTTTCGCCGCCTGGTGTTCCCCCTATTGCGCAACCGCGACTCGGTACAGCCGCGGGCGATAACTGCCAAGTCGCGATACAAGCACTGTCACAACGGTCCGGAAGTGTGGCGGGATGGCCGCGCTGCCCAAAGCCGGCCTCACAAGTGACAATTGGCGGACTGCGACCTAGAGCGGTTCACCGTTTCACGGAAACGCCGAACCGCTCTAACTCTTTGTTTTTACGCAATTCCGGGCGGAAAACCGCTCACACTTTTCCTGGAATTGCTCTAGCTAACGTGCGGTCGCCAGTGATGTCTGCTTATAGGCAACGGCAAGGCGAACTCTATGACCGACAAGCGGCGCGCACCAGCCGAATCCCCTGCATCGACGGCCTGCCGGAGCGAAGCGCTCCAGCGAATGACAAGGCACTTGACGCGACTGCAAACGGAGGCATGCTCGGCGGGGCGCGGCCTGCCTTCCCGACCCCGACGGAGTCACATCATGCAGTGGTCCTACCCGATCCTCCGTGTCGGCGGCACCGAGATCCGCATCCACCTGACCTTCCTGCTGCTGCTCGCCTGGATCGGCATCGCCTATTTCCAGGGGGGTGGAACGTCGGCTGCAATCGAGGGCGTCGGCTTCATCGGCGCCGTGTTCGCCTGCGTGGTATTGCATGAGCTCGGCCATGCCGCGGCCGCTAGTCGCTACGGCATCCGAACTCCAAAGATCACGCTCTTGCCGATCGGCGGCGTCGCGGAGCTGGAGCGGCTACCCGAGAAGCCGTCGGAAGAGATCGTCGTGGCGCTCGCCGGCCCGCTGGTCAATGTCGTCATTGCCGCTTTCCTCGTCGTAGCACTCGGGACCACCGTCGGTATCGACGCGCTGACGTCGATGGATAACCCGCGTGTCGCGTTCGTGGCTCGCCTCGCCGCCGTCAACATCTGGCTGGTTCTGTTCAACCTCATTCCGGCCTTTCCGATGGATGGCGGGCGCGTGCTGCGCGCCTTCCTCGCCACGCGCTACAATCGCGTGCGCGCGACGGAGATTGCGGGGACGGTCGGTCAGTTCGCCGCCTTCGCCTTCGGCTTCATCGGTCTCGTCGCCGGCAACGTGCTGCTCATATTCGTCGCGATCTTCGTCTACCTCGCCGCCACTGCGGAAACCCAGGCGATGGGGCTCGAGGCAGCGGCGCGTGCCGTTAACGTCCGCGACGTCATGATCAGCCGGTTCGAAAGCCTGCCGGCGACCGCGACCCTCGACGAGGCGGCACAGGCGCTGTTGCGCACGACGCAACACGAGTTTCCGATCGTCGACGGTGGCGGCAGGCTGCGCGGCGTGCTGACGCGTGAGGGGCTTGTCGCGGGCCTCCAGCAGCGCGGTGGTCAAGCTCCTGTGATCGAGGCAATGGCCGCAAATATCCCGGTGGTGCGAGACTATGAGAAGCTCATCAAGGCGCTCGAACCCCTGAGAAGCGGGGCTGCACCTGCGGTCGGCGTGGTGGATGCCGGAGGCCGTTTGGTCGGCTATGTCATCATCGAAAACATCGGCGAGCTCATGCTGCTGCGCAGCGCCGTCGCAAGCTGACGGATCTCGGTCGGGCCGCGGCCCATGGATATACGGCTAGCGCGTGAGATGCACTTGCGCTGGCCACGCCGTTTCGGGAGCTCGCGTGCTCCTTTCGTCCAGAGCCACTGAATCCGCAGGCCGGATGTTACCCCGGCGGCTATCCATTCTGGCCAGCCGGCGCGCGTTGCCGGGCGATCGTTGGCGTGGCCTAGAGCGGCTTCACCAGGAGCGGAACGCCCCTCTGCGGACCGGAATGCATGTAGCGCTGAAACACTCAGCAACAACCAGGTCCGTTCGCTGCTGCCCGCTTTTGAGCTTCAGCTGAATGTCTGCTCGCCGGCAGGCAGGATCGCGGCGCCGAAGGTCCTGAGATGGCGCAACCATGACCTCCAGTGTTGTCGCAGACGATGTTCGCTTTCGGGCGGCGGCAAGGCTGATCTCTACGACCGAGATGCGGCGCAAAACTGCCGTTCAAAAAAGCGCGGCGAGAGCGGCTCGAATGGGATCAATTTGCCACTTCATGACGCGACGCGATATGCGAATGGCACCGGTTCGGAATGTGGGGAACGCTTGTAGCGCACCTCCGCTACCATCGATCCCCTGTCCGGCCCACAGACATAGGTAAACGGCCGCCTCGCTATCGGGCGGCCCCCGGTCATAGCCACAGACGCCTTCCTGTGACGCAGAGGCAATCGTCTATCGGGGGGGCAACCACATCGGACATCCGCGTGGCCTCAAGCAATCCTTTGCTCAAGCTGCGCCATGTCCACGCCCTTCCGCAGGCCCGTTGCGACGACCGACACCCGGAATTTCCCAGCCAACGCCTGATCGAAGATGGCGCCGACGATGATATCGGCGTCGGCGTCGACCTCTTCCCGTATCCGTGTCGCTGCTTCATCGACCTCGAAGAGTGTCATGTCCATGCCGCCGCAAATCGAAACAAGCAGGCCTCTGGCGCCTGTCATGGAGGCTTCGTCGAGGAGCGGGTTGGCAATTGCAGCCTCGGCGGCCGTCCTTGCACGGCCTTCCCCGGAGGCCTCGCCGGTTCCCATCATCGCTCGGCCCATGTCCCGCATCACCGACTTGACGTCGGCGAAGTCGAGATTGATCAGACCCTCTTTCACGATCAGATCCGTGATGCAGCCGACACCGGCGTAGAGAACACGGTCCGCCATGGCAAATGCGTCGGCAAATGTTGTCCTGGCGTCGGCCACCCTGAATAGGTTCTGGTTCGGGATGACGATCACCGTATCGGCGCTCTCGCGAAGGCGTTCTATGCCTTCCTCGGCGGCCTGGGTCCTGCGCTTGCCTTCGAACGCGAAAGGCTTGGTGACCACGGCCACCGTCAGAATGCCGGCATCGCGCGCGGCACGCGCAATAATGGGCGCGGCGCCGGTCCCCGTGCCGCCCCCCATGCCAGCGGTGATGAAACACATGTGCGTTCCCGCCAGATGATCCATGATCTCGTCGATGGATTCCTCCGCGGCCGCGCTGCCGACCTGAGGCAAGGATCCAGCGCCCAGGCCCTCGGTCACATGCGCACCCAACTGGATCAGTCGCGACGACTTCGACATGGTGAGCGCCTGGGCGTCAGTATTGGCGACGACGAACTCGACGCCTTGCAATCCTTCGGCGATCATGTTGTTGACGGCGTTTCCGCCAGCGCCGCCGACCCCGACAACGGTGATCTTAGGCCTCATCTCGAGGATTTCCGGCTTGGCAGTCATTGTGGTCTCTCTACGGAAGGCACCGCTGCCCCGCCGCGTAACCATGCGGAACAACGTACACACGAATCAGGCGATCCCCACCGATATCAGAGAATCAGAGGAGACGCCTTGCTGCAAGGTCGGGCTGAGAGCCATGTGCTTTCGCGCCTCGGTGTTCGACGCCATTTTTCGCCATTTTGATTTCGCCTTCGCGCGCATGGTTCTGAAACATTGACGGACGAAAGAGTGCAGTCCACCTTTTGAGTGATCTGATTCAGCCCCTAGACCGAACCGGCCGAACAGCTCAGGGGACAATGAAAGGCCAGGCAGCAGCAAGCAGAAAAGAAACGCCGCCAGGCAAGGCCCACGAGGCCAGCGTGGATCTGATCGCGGTGGTTGTGGCGATGACGGGTCAGGGACCGAGCGTCCTCACCGTCGGCCAGGCCAACGCCCTGCCCTCGGGGCCGTTCGAGCTCGGCCATCGCTCCCTGCAGTCTGGCCTTAGAGCATGGGTGGAACAGCAGACCAGTCACCAGCTCGGCTATATCGAGCAGCTCTATACGTTCGCCGACCGCGACCGGATCGGCGAGCAGCGCCAGCAGCGCGTGATCTCGATCAGCTACCTTGCCCTGACGCGCGCAGAGCACCCCGCCGGATCGGGCAAGCGTGCCTGGCGGAACTGGTACGACTATTTCCCCTGGGAAGACCACCGTTCCGGTGCCCCGCCGATGGTTTCGGACATACTGCAGTCGCGCCTGCTGGCCTGGGTAGACGAGGCGGATCACGATTCATTGCGGCGTGAGCGCCGACAGCGGGTAGCGATTGCCTTTGGCTTTGACGGTCGCGACTGGAACGAAGAGCTCGTCCTTCAGCGTTACGAGCTCCTCTACGAGGCAGGCCTGATCGAGGAGGCAACACGCGGGTCGGCGCGAAGCACGTCCCCACTGGTACCTGGGGCCTCGATGATAGCCGACCATCGCCGCATCCTGGCGACGGGGATCGCGCGGTTGCGTTCGAAGATCAAATACCGCCCCGTGGTGTTCGAGCTGATGCCGCCGGCATTCACCTTCCTGCAATTGCAACGCACCGTCGAAGCGCTCTCCGGAAGACTGGTCCACAAGCCGAACTTCCGGCGCCTCATCGAGCAGCAGGATCTGGTCGAGGAGACCGGAGAGACGGCTGCCGACACCGTCGGGCGGCCAGCGAAGCTCTTCCGCTTTCGCCACGCTGTTCTCGACGAACGGGTTGTCGCAGGGACGAAATAGCCAATCGCGCCCTTGACATCCCTTATTCTCAAAGTAAGTATATCCAAATTATACTCACTTAGAGAATAATTGGAGCGCCGATGCCCGTCTCGATTTCGACCACAGCATCCCTCTATGATCGCGTGCGGCGGGTGATCCCGCCGATCGAATGGCCGGCCTTCACGGGCGACATCGACGCCATTCTCGCGCTCAAGCGTGAACGCAACGCCGTCATCCTGGCGCACAATTACCAGACGCCCGAAATCTTCCATTGCGTGGCCGACATCGTCGGCGACAGCCTTGCGCTCGCCCGCAAGGCGATGTCGGTCGATGCGGACGTCATCGTGCTCGCCGGCGTGCATTTCATGGCCGAGACGGCGAAGCTGCTCAATCCCGGCAAGACCGTGCTCATTCCGGATCTCGGCGCCGGCTGTTCGTTGGCCGACTCGATCACCGCTTCGGATGTGCGTCTGATGCGGCAGCGCTATCCCGGCGTGCCGGTCGTGACCTATGTCAACACCTCTGCCGCGGTGAAGGCCGAGTCCGACATCTGCTGCACCTCGGGCAATGCGCTGGCGGTGGTGGAATCGCTCGGCGCGCCGCGGGTGATCATGCTGCCCGACGAATATCTGGCAAGGAACATCGCTGCCCAGACGAAGATCGAGATCATCGCCTGGAAGGGACACTGCGAGGTGCATGAACGCTTCACGCCCGCCGATATACGCGAGCTGCGCGAGGCGCATCCCGGCGTCACGGTGCTCGCCCATCCCGAGTGCCCGCCGGAGGTTGTCGCCGAAGCGGATTTTGCCGGCTCAACGGCGGCGATGTCCGACTATGTCGGACGGCACAAGCCGGCGCGCGTCGTGCTGATGACCGAGTGCTCGATGAGCGACAACGTCGCCGTCGAGCATCCTGAAGTCGACTTCGTGCGCCCATGCAATCTCTGCCCGCACATGAAGCGCATCACGCTCGCCAACATCCGCGCGGCGCTCGAGGAGAACCGCCACATCGTCACCATCGACCCGGGCGTCGCTGAACGCGCACGACAGGCAGTGGAGCGGATGCTCGCCATATGACCATGCACAACCTCCACGGCCGGCCGGTCATCGTCGGCGGCGGCATCGCGGGCCTGATGGCGGCGCTTCATCTCGCTCCGGAACCGGTCGTCCTCGTCTCCAAAACCGCGCTGGGAGACGAAGCTTCCAGCGTCCTCGCCCAGGGTGGAATCGCAGCGAGCCTCGGCAGCGATGACAGCCCGGACCTGCATCTTGCCGACACGCTCGCGGCCGGCGACGGGCTTTGCGATGAGGTGGCCGCAAGACGTGTTGTCGAGGCGGCGCCGCAAGCGATCGAGCATCTCGCGCGGTTGGGCGTTGCTTTCGACCGTACCCCCGACGGCACGCTTCTGCTCGGGCTCGAAGCCGCGCATTCGCGCCGGCGGATCGTCCATGCCGGCGGCGACGCCACCGGCCGTGTATTGATCCGCGCGCTGGCAGCCGCCGTGCGACGGACGCCTTCAATCGCCATCCTCGAAGGCGTCGAGGTCCGGCGCCTGATTGTCGAGGACGGCGAAATCGCCGGCGTGCTTGCCGTTGGAAACGGGGAAGCTATGACGCTGTCGACTGGCCGCGTGGTGCTCGCGACCGGCGGTATCGGCGGCCTGTTCGATCATACGACGAACCCGCGAGGCTCGTTCGGCCAGGGCCTGGCGCTTGCCGCGCGCGCCGGCGCGGACGTTGCCGATCTCGAATTCGTGCAGTTCCACCCGACCGCGCTCGACGGCCCGCGGCGCCCGATGCCGCTGGTCAGCGAAGCGGGGCGCGGCGAGGG
>NZ_RZSL01000282.1:0-7861 GCF_003997355.1 Mesorhizobium sp. M1E.F.Ca.ET.041.01.1.1
ATCGAGCACGATGCGCAGGCGCCTGGAGCCCATCTCGGCGATCAGCCGCATCGCGTCGGCTGCGGAGGTGACGACGTTGGCCTGCTCCGGCTCGATGCCGAGATCGACGCCGTGGCGCTCGGCAAGGTGAAGCGCCTTTTCCATCTCGCGCGCCATGTCGGCCCATGCCGACGGGTCAACATTGTCGGGGTGATGCGCCCACTGGTCCTCGGCGTTGCGCGTTCCGGTGCACAGCGTCACGAGCGGGATCGAAAGCCTGGCCGCGGTCTCGATGATGACCGCCAGCCGGCGCAGCCCGTCATCGCGCACCCGGCTGTCCGGATGCGCCATATTGTAGGTGCCCGACAGCGCGACGAGGCCAACGTCGGAAGCCCTGGCGGCGGCATCGATTATGCGGATCGCTTCGTCCGGAACCGCGTCCGGCATCGGCGGCAGGCCTGCGCAGGCAAGGTTGAACTGGGAGACCGCGAAGCCGGCATCGCACACGGCGGCAAGAACGCCGGCCGGCTCGCTGCCCGGAAAAGTCTTGGCGAACACCCCGACCTGCATCAGACCGCTCCGGTGACGCCGGCGAGTTCGACGCGCTCGCCGCTTTCGACCGAGCGGGCGATCGCCACCATGGCGCGGATCGAGGCGAGCCCGTCTTCGACATTGGCGCCGCGCTGCGGCGCGCCGTCGAGCACCGTGTCGGCGAGGCCTTCCAACTGGCGCCGGAAGAAATGGCCGTCGGCGCCGAGCGGCTTGCGTGATGTGGCGTCCTTCTCGTGGAAGATGTCGACCTCGCTGGCGCGGAAATACCAGGGATTGAAGGTCTTCGCGATCACCGAGCCGTTCTCGCCATAGAGCTGGAAGCCTTCGTGCCAGTCCATGCGCACGGCGACGGTGAGGTCGAGATGGCCGAGCGCGCCATTGGCGAATTCGGTCTCGACGAACCAGCAATAGGCGCCGAAGCGCTCGTTGAGGCGCGCGCGCACGGCGGTGATTTCACCGCAAAGGAAGCGCGCCGTGTCGACCAGATGCGAGCCATGCGCCAGCATGAAATACTGCCTCAAGTCCGCCTTTGGATTGCCGGATGGCTTCCTCGCCAGCTTGCTGGTGATCGGCAGCGGCTGCACGGCGTTGGTGTTGGTGTAGCGATGGGTGGAATCGCAATACCAGGCTTTCAGCGCCAGGATCTCGCCCATCTCGTCGCGGACGAAATCGCGCGCCGCTTCCAGCGCCGGGTCGAAGCGCTTCATGTGCCCGACCTGCAGCACCTTGCCCGAGCGCTTGACCGCCCCGGCGAGCTTCTCGCCTTCCTCGACCGAGACGCCGATCGGCTTTTCACACAGCACATGCTTGCCGGCTTCCAGCGCCTTGATCGACATCGGCACGTGATAGGTGTCCGAAGTGGCGACGATCACTGCCTCGAGTTGGGGGTCAGCGAGCATCTCGTCATAGTCGCCGTACATTTTTTCGGGCTCATAGGTGGCGCCCATGCGCGCCAGCAAATCGGGTGCCGCGTCGCAGATCGCGTAGAGGTCGGCATTGCTCGCCTTCGCGCAGGATTCCAGATGCGCGAACTGCGCGATCGGCCCGCAGCCGAGCACACCCACACGAAGGCGACGGTCTTGTTTGCGGATCATCGTCCTACGCCCCGTAGCCGCGCATGGTCTGGCGGTTGGTCTTGACCGCTATGGCCGGGTCGGCTGCTGCCGTCTCGGACTCCTCTTCCAGCACCAGCCAGCCGTTGAAGTTGGGCGCGGCGCTGGCAATCTCGATCACCTTCGCCGTGTCGCAGACGCCCTTGCCGAGCATCGCCCAGGTGCCGGCCGCATCGACGTCCTTCAGATGCACGTAGCGGATGCGGTCGCGATAGGTGGTGAGCGTGTCGGCCATGTCCTGACGGCCGCGCAGGATGTGTCCGGTGTCCGGCACCCAGCCGACCAGCGAGGCGTCGATCAGCCCGAAGATCCGGTCATAGTCGGCGCGGTCGAAGAGCAGCGTGTTGTGGTGTGAGCTCGGATGTACCGCGACCTGGACGCCGGCCTTGCGGCCGAGCTCGCCGGCCTTGTTGTAGATCTCGGCGGCAATGGCGAACTTGCCGTCGCGCGGGCCGTCGGAGACGACGGTCGCAGAGCCCATCGACACCAGCGCGCCCGGAAAGGCGGCGGCGAAGTCGATCCAGCGTTTGGCGGTCTCGAGGTCGGCGCCGATCTCGTTCTTGAGCGTGAAGCCGCTCTTCGAGCCGAAGGCGAAGGAGACGAGCGTCAGCCCGGACGCCTTCAGCGCGGTCGCAAACTCGGCCGGCTTGCCGGCATAGCGGCCGATCATCGTGTCGGTGATCTCGATGCCGGCATAGCCGCCATCGGCGATCGCCTTGAGGAGATCGTCGGGGCCGCCGGTGAAGCGGTCTCCCAGCATTTCCCAGGTGAAGGTCTGGCAGCCAACTTTGAGGTCTTTCACGTTCATCCTTTCATTCCTTGATGCCACCCTGAGGCCGCGGCGATATCGCCTGCCAGCAGATAGGTCCAATCATCGATGGCGATGCGCGGGGGCCTGCTCCATCGGTTCTGCGTGGGCTGGACATCCTACTTGACCGAGCCTGCTGTCATGCCGGCGAGGAAGAACCTCTGGGCAACGAGGTAGATGAGCAGGAGCGGTAGCGAGCCGAGCACGCTCATCGCCATCATCTGGTTCCATTCGAAGGCGTGCTGCCCCATCAACAGCTGGATGCCGATCGGGACGGTTCGCATGGACGTTGACTTCGTCAGCGTCAGCGCGAAGAGAAATTCGTTCCAGCACAACAGGAAGGTGTAGACCGACGTCGCCACGATACCAGGCAGTGAAATCGGCACGATCACCCGCCAAAGCGCTGTCCAACTGGTGCCGCCGTCGACTGCCACCGCTTCATCGAGATCGCGGGGCAAGGTGTTCAGATATCCCGTCATCTGCAGGATCGCGTAGGGCAGCGTAAACACCAGGTAGGTCAGGATCAGCGCGACGTAGGTGTCGAAGATGCCGTAGGAGACGACAAGTCCGAAGAAGGGGATCAGAAGCGTGATCGGCGGAATCGTCTGCGTGCTGATGATGAGTGTGTTCAGGCTGCCCTTGCCGCGGAAGTTGAAGCGGCTGAACCCATAGGCTGCCAGCAACGCGATCAGCACCGTCAGCACGGTCACCGCTCCGGCCACGAAGTAGCTGTTGAAGAAGAAGCGCAGCTTTACCGGATCGCCAAGGATGGCTGCATACGCCTCGAGCGTGAAGGCCTTCGGCAGGATGGTTGGCGGCAGGGCAAAGATTTCGGTATTCGATTTGAACGAGCTGCTCAGCATCCAGTAAATCGGGAAGGCCGCAAAAAAGAGCCCCGCTGCAAGCGCTGCATGGAGCGCGACGGTGATCAGCCTGTCTTTCGGCGTGTGCCTTTTCCTCATGGTGACTACCGAGCCTTTTGATAACGGATGTAGAACAGCGTAAGGCCGAGCGAGATCAACAAGATGACCACGGCGCTCGCCGACGCCTGCGACAGGTTGTAGCTCGAAAACGCCAGCTTGTAGGTGTAGGTGCTCAGCACCTCGGTCGAGTAGATCGGGCCGCCGCCCGTCGTTATCCAGATCAACGGGAAGACCTGCATGGTCCAGATGAAGTCGAGCAGCGAGATGCTGATGATGATCGGCATCAGCTGCGGGATGGTGATGAAGATCAGCTTCTGGTAGGCCTTCGCCCCGTCGATATCGGCGGCCTCGTAGAAATCCTTGGGAATGCCCTGCAGGCCTGCGAGCAGGCTGACCATGAAAAGCGGGTAGCCCGCCCAGATATTGGCGAAGGTGACGGCGTGCAGCGCGGTCTCGGGCGAGGAGAACCACTCGACCTTGGAACCGATGATGCCCATCTGCATGAGAATGCTGTTCACGACACCGTTCGGCTCAAGCAGCAGGCGCCACATCACCGCGATGATAACCGCGGTGAACAGCCAGGGCAGTATGTAGAGCACACGCAGGATACTGCGCAGCCTCGGATTGATGCGGTCGCTGTTCAGCATGAGCGCGAAGACCATGCCGATGGTCATGTGGAAAACGACACTCATGCCTGTGAAGTAGAGCGTGTGCCACAGCGAGGCCCAGAACACCGGGTCGTCGAAGATCGCCTGGTAGTGTTTCAGTCCGGCAAAGGATGGGTCACGACGCAGCACCGCGCTGTTCTGGACGGAATAGCCTATCACGGTCACCATCGGCAGGAGCATCAGAAGGCCGATAATGAGCAGCGAGGGCGACAAATAGAGGTACGGTGCGATCGCTCGTTTCAGCTTGTGGTGGGAGCGCTTTTGCCGGGTCATATGCCAACCTTGGGATACGCCTTCAAGAGAAGGTAAGCTTCGGAAACAGGGCCATCTCAAATTGCCGATCATTGTTGCCGGGTGGCCTGCCCGAAGTCAGGCCACCCGGTCGAAGATAGCAAACGGGGAACAGGCCGATCAGAATTTCGCCATCCAGCCCTTCTGGGCGGCAGCGGCTGCCTGTTCCGGAGATTGCCCGCCGGTGAGCATCTTCTGGGCTTCCACGTCGAACTGGGTCATCAGGTCTTCAGCCACCGGCAGGCCCGTGAACTCGTTGGCGAGATAACCGGTCTTGAAGATATCGAAAGCCTTGCCGAAAGCCTTGTCCGATGTCACGAAATCGGGCTTGGCGTTGACGTTGCCCGGGAAGGCGTTTGCAAGCGACACGAGCTTGGCGTTCACCTTCTCGCTCATCAGATATTGGACGAGTTTCCAGGCCTCTTCCTGATGTTTCGAGCCCGCGGAGATGCCGATGCCCCACGAGGCATAGGGAAGGCCGCGCTTGCCGTTGTAGTTCTCCACGACCGGGACCGGGATGAGGTCGAAGTTCAGCTTGGGATTGCGTTTGCGGATGAGGTTCACATGCGCGAGCGAGTCGATCATCATCCCGACCCGGTCGTTGACGAATTCCTCGACCTTTTCCTGTTCGGTCTTGGTGGCGATGCCGGGCGAGATGGTGCCGGCGTCGTTGAGCGATTTGACGAAGGTGAGCATATCCACCACGGGTTTGCCCTCGAGGGCGGGCTTGCCGTCCGCCATCATCGATTGACCCGACGCCCAGACCCACGACATCATGTCGTTCTGGACACCGGATGGCGTTTGCAGCGACAGCGGCAGCACCCAGCCATACTGGTTCTTGTCGGCATGGGTCATCTTCTTGGCGGCTTCGAGGAACTCAGCGCGGGTCGACGGCAGCTTGGTGACGCCCGCCTGGGCGGCGAGGTCCAAATTCACGAAGACCGGATAGACGAACGAAGCCACGGGGAACATCACCGCTTTGCCGTCAACCTTGATGATATCCGCGACTTGGGCTTTGTCGAAGCCGCTCGCATCCATCATCGGGTTCATGTCGGCCAGCGCATTCTGCGCGTTCAGATTGTTCACCCAGGCGCCGTCGAGACCGACGACGTCGCTGAGCGTTCCGGTTGCAGCGCCAACCGAGATCTGGTCTCGCGTGGTCGCGTACGGGCCGCTGACCAGCGTCACCTTGATACCGGGGTTCGCAGCCTCGAAATCATCCATGATTTTCCGCAAGGACCCTGCGGGCAGCTCTGGCTCCCACCACTGGGTGAATTCCAGCGTCGTGTCCGCCATGGCGCCGGTTGCGCCAAGCAACCATGCTGCCGCGGCTATTTTCAGCATCGCGGGTCGTATCCGAAACGTCATTTTCTCCTCCTTATTTAGGATCGGCCGCACAATGCGGACGATCGTCTGGTTTATTCAGAAGCCTTCATTCGCAGGCGCCTCGCTCTCGCCTACGGGCTTTGCCGCAGATCTTCAGATCGCCAGATGCGTCTCGGGATCGAAGAAATGCAGCTTGGTATCATCCAGGGCCAACCGGATTTCCGAGCCGGCGCGGACTGCGCTGACCGGTTCGAATTTCGCCACCGCATTCGACGCCAGGCCGAAATCCTGCACCGCGTCCGGGTCGCCGGAATCCACCCGGACCGCGTCGATGTTCAGATGGACGATATGTTCGGATCCGAGTTCTTCGATCGAGGTCACCTTTGCCGGTATCGTCTGATACTTGCGGCCGGATTCCAGGCTGCTGTCATAGAGATCCTCCGGTCGGATCCCGAACACGACCTTGCGCCCCGTATACGACCTCAAGCCCGGCCTGCGCACGAAGGCTGCATCCTGCAGCCGGATGGCTAAGGTGCCGGACGTCAGCTCGTCGCCTGTCAGGATCGCCTCGAAAAGGTTCATCGAAGGAGACCCGATGAAGCCGGCAACGAAGGCGTTCACCGGCGATTCATAGAGCCTCTTGGGTGTGTCGACCTGCTGCAGCACGCCACCCTTCAACACCGCGACCCTGTCGCCCATCGTCATCGCTTCGGTCTGGTCGTGGGTCACGTATATGGTCGTGACGCCGAGCTGCTTTTGCAGGCTGGTGATTTCGGCGCGCATCTGCACGCGCAGTTTCGCGTCCAGATTGGAAAGGGGCTCGTCCATCAGAAAGGCGGCCGGCTCGCGCACCATGGCGCGGCCCATGGCCACCCGTTGACGCTGTCCGCCTGAAAGGTTCGCGGGTTTGCTGTCCAGCAGAGACGTCAGCTGAAGGGTCTTGGCGATCTCGTCCACGCGCTTCTTGCGCTCGGCCTTCGGCTTGCCTGCCAGCCGCATCGAAAAGGCGATGTTTTCGAACACCGTCATATGCGGATAGAGCGCGTAGCTCTGGAAGACCATCGCGATGTCGCGGTCCTTGGGCGGCATGTCGACGACGTCGGTACCGCCGATCCGAAGGCTGCCGCTGGTGATGTCCTCCAATCCCGCGATCATTCGCAACGCGGTGGATTTGCCGCAGCCGGACGGCCCGACGAGAATCAAAAACTCACCGTCCTCGACCGACAGGTTCAATTGGTCGATTGCGTGAAAATTGTTCCCGTAGGTCTTGCAGATATTCTCAAGAATGACTTCTGCCATCTTCCTCCCTCCACAAGTCTAAGCCACTGATTTTTATATTTATCCTCGGCTTGTGTTCACCTGTGAAATATTTCCTCGGATAGTTTCAGGCTATGTTCCAGTATCGAGCTGCGCATATTTCAGTTCGACTGCTGACGGAGCGCCCGTCGATGCGACGATTCCGTGACCTGGTCGCCGGTCGGAAGCGCCTCGCGCCCGCCACGCCCCGTTGTCGAAAGGGCCGCCGCCGCGGCCGCGAATGCGACCCGGCCTGCGGTGTCGGCTCCGCGCGTCAATGCATGGGCATAGGCGCCATGAAAGCAGTCGCCGGCGCCGGTCGAGTCGACGACGGCAACCCGGTGTGGAGGCGGTGCCAGAGCCCTGTCTCGTCGCGTCCGCGATAGTAGACGCCCCTGCCGCCATCGGTCAGAACCACGGCGGACCGCGAGGGCAACCACAATGCATCGAGCATCTCGGCGGGCGTTCGGCGGCCCGTGGCAGTCCGCGCGAAGCCGAGGGGAAGAATGAGATGGTCGCAGAGCGCGATCAGCCTCTCGGTGGCTGGCCCGCCGCTCCATTCGACATCGCCGAGGATCGCAAGGCCGAGATCGCGGGCCCGAGCCACGACATCCAACGACCGGATCGCGTAACTATCGACGATCAGGACGGTCGCGCGGCTGAGGACCTCGTCCGGAAAGTCCGGCGCGGTGCCCAGCATCGCGTCGTCGTCATACGCGATGAACCGCTCCCCATCCGAGCCGACGGTGATCCGCGAGCGCACCGGGCGTGCCTGCGGGTGGCGCGGCGCGAATGCGGTTTCAACGCCGCTCGCAACGAGATCGCACAGCACGGCGTCGTCCGCGGCACTGCTTGCCGTCGCTCGACTCGGCGGGACCGCCGGGTTCGTCGGATGGCTAAGCAGTG
>NZ_RZSL01000283.1:0-7857 GCF_003997355.1 Mesorhizobium sp. M1E.F.Ca.ET.041.01.1.1
TGGATGTCGTCACGGAGGCCCTGTTTGCGAAAAAAGGCGCGATGCTCGATCTCCTGTTGGCGCGACAGCGAGCCGCTGGGTCCCAAATAGGCAGCATACAGATCGTCGAGATCGAGATCAGTTCGCAGCAAGGCGGCGTTGACACCATACGAGCAACCGATATCGACTATCTTCAACTTCGTCTTGTTTCTAATGCGTCGATAATCGGCGAAGATCCTTTCGAAAACCGGCTTGGCCCGATCTGGAAGCATATAGTCCACGGCCAAACAAGCCCGAAAATAGGGGTGCGGCCATCTGCTGTTGTAGCTGGCCGTAAAATCATGTTTCGCCTCCTGAACTCTACCGCGCTCCGCACTTGCTGCCTCACTTGACATGCTGCTTCCCTCTTCGCTCCTATCGCAATCTCATCCACGAGAGGCGATTCAAAATAGTGCCGGGTTGGAGGAGAGGCCAAAAAAAGCGATTTTCTGCCCATCAACTCGGCTAAGGAACATCGCCGTGGCGTGTACTCGAAACCTGACGGTACCGACGGGCAGGCATTGAACTCTCAGGGCCGGCGGTCGATTGCAAAGCGCCGGCTGCGAGATCGCTCGCTTCTGCAGAGGCAGATCACCGGCCTTCGTCCCCGTCTCATGCTCGGTATCGTGATGATGATGCTTTTCCTTAACCGTTTTCTTTCACGAGACCGGGAGGTGAGGTGCTGCACGTTTGGTTTTGTTTGTCAATGACCGGAAATGGCCTGATAGACCAGCCGACTAAGCCGGCCGCACGCTGAAGTGTCGCCTCGGTCTCAGCAAGACTGGATGAAGCGGCGATTACATGTCCCAAACAGTCTCGATAATCGCCTTTTCTCTCGATCAGCGTCTTGGGTTCAACATAGAACTTGACCTCGGCAACACCTGATACTGCGGCCGCTTGGCTGTGCCCATCGATCCAATCAAGGGTGCCATCGCGATCAGCAATCAGGTGCCGCGCGGCCGCTGTTTGCGAGTGCCTTCTGCGCAAATCCCATTCCTCACCAATGGCAGCCTTGATGTGCTCGGTGATCAGATCGACACCATAAGCCAAATGAACTAGTTGTGGAAAAGGCGTGCCAGCAAGACGCGGATTGACTTCAATGACGACCGGGCCACGCATCGTCCACCGGAACTCTATGTTCGTTGGCCCCCAGCCGAGGCCGAGGGCTCGCAAACAGCTCAGCGAGACATCCACGATGCGCTCTTGCTCGTCATCGCTCAGCAGGGCCGGAAAGGTGAACTCATGACAAACGAAATGAGGCGGGCAGCCGAAGTCGCCGGTGCCAATTGCAACCACCTCATTCCCCATTATCTCAGTGGTATAATAGGGGCCTTGTGCGAACTCTTCGACCAATATCCTCGGCGAGGACCGCCATATGTGCCCCCCGCCCAACAGATGGCTCGTATGTTCGACTACCTCATCGGCAGTGCGGCACAATCGGACACCGACGCTGCTGTGGCCCACCGCAGGCTTCACAATCACCGGCAGCCCGATTTCCGCGGCAGAATTCTTTATCTCCGCTGCATTGGCCGCCAAGCGGTAAGCAGGCATGGGAACGCCTGAGGCCGCGAGAAGTTGACGTTGAGTGTACTTATCGAGGCATTGTTCGATAGCTTCCGGATTCGGTCCAGGTAGATCGAAGTGCCGACAGAGCTTGCTGGCCGTGGCATAGAACGAATCGGCAGCGCCTGTTATGCCAGCGATCTCATAAGTCGCTCGGAGCCGGGAACATTCGCGGATCAACGCATCCAGATCGTCTGTATCAACACAGATTGTCTCAACCTCTTTCGCTGCGAAATGGTCATACCGAGTTGGATCATCTGAAAGGGCAATTGGCTGAAGGCCACGACGCTGAGCAGCCTGGAGGTATAGCAGACCCGAGCCCATTCTCGTGCCCCCAATCAGGATCAACGCTCTTGCCATTGGCTATGGGCCTCTTCAGTGCGTCACGTGCGGCTTGTCTGAACGATTGTCGGCATCTTTGTAGACGCGCTTGACCTCAGACCTTGCCCCGAGGCTACCATCGTCAAAGAGTTTGCGGCGTTAAGACTCTGCGAAATTTACTTCGAGTTCCGTTGCAGGTTTGTTGCACGACTGCCGTTCAAACTTGTTGCGTCTTTGCAAAGTCGGACAGGGCGTGCTTCGGCCGCGTCGGCGGGGGTTTTTCGCTGACGCGGAGGGTGACTACCCGTTATGACAAGTTGTATTGCAGCTGGCGTATGGGTCGATGGGTCGGCGCCTCGCCAAGACCATCGGCGTGTTGCATGAAAGCGAACGCGGCTACAAGATCACGACACGAAATTCTTTAGTAACGTTTTCCCGGGAGATCAACTGTGGGGCCGACGACCGGGCGGCTGCTCGCCGATATGGTTGCCGTAAGAGCGCCAACGACCAATCTTACACCCTTTTCCGTTTTTCCTGATCTGGAGGATAATCATGAATCCCCATACCTTCATATGCATCGATGCTCATACTTGTGGCAGTCCCGTTCGCGTTGTTGCGGGCGGAGCTCCTATACTGCCCAACGTCAGCATGGCCGAAAAGCGTCAGATATTCCTGCGCGAGTATGACTGGGTGCGCCAGGCCTTGATGTTCGAGCCTCGCGGCCATGATGTTATGTCGGGCTCCATTCTCTATCCTCCGTCACGTGAGGATTGCGATATCGGTGTGCTGTTCATCGAAGTTTCCGGCTGTCTTCCCATGTGCGGCCACGGCACCATCGGTACGGTAACCGCCGCACTGGAACAGGGTTTCGTGGTACCAAAGACCGAGGGGCGGCTGGCGCTTGAGGTACCCGCCGGTCGGGTGGAGGTGGAGTACACACGAAACGGTCGTTTCATTGATGAGGTCCGCATTTACAATGTGCCGGCCTATCTTCATGTAAGTGACGCAAAAATCGACGTTCCAGGCATTGGAGAACTTATTGTGGACGTCTCCTACGGTGGCAACTTCTATGCCATTTTGGAACCTCAGAAGAACTGGTCCGGTCTCGACAGCATGACTGCCGACGATATCCTTAAGATCAGTCCGGTTGTCCGCAAATTGGTACAGAATGCCGTGCGGCCGGTGCATCCAGAGGACGTTCGGATTTCTGGGGTCAGCCATGTCATGTGGGCTGACAAGGCCAAGCACCCGGAAGCAAATGCACGCAACGCGGTGTTTTTCGGTGAACGCGGGATCGACCGCTCGCCATGTGGCACGGGCACCTCCTCCCGCATGGCACAGCTCGTGGCAAAAGGGTTGCTGAACGTCGGCGAAACATTTGTTCACGAGTCCATCATCGGGACCCTGTTCCATGGTCGTGTGGAGAATGTGTCGGAGATTGCAGGACGTCCTGCCATTCTTCCGAGCATCGGCGGATGGGCGCGTGTCACCGGTTATAATACCATTTTCGTCGATGAGCGGGACCCACTCGCCTTCGGGTTTCAGGTAAAGTAAGGAAGCCAAGAACGTTACTTTATCCGCCCAGATCGCACTGCCGAGTTCATCGCGAAACACAAAAAACTCCGCCTGGTCAGCAACAAAGAGATTCTCGAAGAGTCCGAGGACATGTTGGTTTCCGCGGTGCCTTACGAGGTCGTCCGCGGCGCGACGAAAAGTCCGGCCAGAAACCGGTTGCCTGCTACACGCTCGCTTGGACTCATTGGCAAGACTGCGTTGCCGGCCCTGACGGGCGGACGGCAGGTGGAAGCACCTGACCTGGCCGGCCTATGCCGACGCCGCCGCATGGCTGTCGGCTAGCGAACGAGCGGTCGACCACACGCAGTCCTAGGTGCTGCTTCTGATGGGCGAGCCCCGCTTGCCCTTGCTTGGTTGCCAGCTTCTTCTTGGCACTGTTCTTGCGCGCGCGTGCTGCAGGCTCGGGCGATACGGGCTATTGCCTCTGGGGGAAGCGGATTGCTCGGCCCGGCGGCGCTTCTTCGACTCCAGCCCGCCGCCGGCTGGTTATAGCCCTGAAACAACCGGAGAATGCACGACGCTACGCAGCCTCGAACCTTCCAATCTGACGGCCATCACCGCCCGACCGACCTGTGCATCATCTCACCCAATTTCGCCAGATAAGTTTCGTTTTGAGCTGTCCATGGGAACGAGAAGTTAAGCGCAACGAAGTTTCGGAAGGAGGCCTCGATCGAGAAAATAGGACCTGGAAGAAAACTGAAGTCAGATTCTATCGCCTGAAGCAAAGCGCCGGTAGCGTCGAAGCTAAGCGGCCCTCGTACCCAGCACATAAACCCGCCGGCGGGAGGCGATACGACACACTCACTGGGGAAATGTTCTGCGATTAGCTCGAGGCCCCTTTGCATCCTCGCAGCAAGGGTGCCGCGCAATCGTCTTAAATGTCGGTCCTGACTACGGATTGCCAGAAACGTGGCGATTGCGCGCTGGACAATACCGTCACCGCTGTTCAGCCCGTGTGTATATTGGTGCGTCATCAAACGCCGTGTGTGGGTGCCGGCAATGATCCAACCCAATCCATATGCTGGCGGGAGCGAGGCCATAAAACTGCCGAATTGCACCACGATATCGGACGGATCGTGTTGTTTGAACGAGGGCTGTCTGCTGCCACGGTAGTTCAGCTCGCTGAACATATCATTTTCGAGGATAAGCACTTGGTGTTGCCGAGCAATTTCGACAACACGGCGCATGGTTTGCTCGGAATAGGTCACGCCTGTGGGATAGTGATGAGAGCCCATAAGTAAGGCCACGTGAACGGAATTCGAGCGGACAAGATGCAGGAACTGCTCCGGATTGATACCGGAGCGCGGGTGGGAATATATTTCCACTACGGAGAGGCTCTTGCGGTTCAATCCGGCCAGCATTGGAAAATAGGACGGACTTTCGACAAGAACGGTGTCTCCTGGCTTGGTGAATGCATTGAGGCACATGTCGAAGCACGACATGCCGGTGTTGCCGACAATCACTTCCCCCTCCGAAATAACGCATCCTCGCTTTGATACGCGGCGCGAAATTTCATGTCGCAGCTGCATGTCGCCTTGGGGTGAATCGCATCCAACAAGCCGGGTTTCCCCTTGGCGCAAGAGTTGGCGCAACAGCCGGTCTATGTCGCTGCGGTCGAATAAGTCTGGACTTGGGTAGAAGCTGCCGAACGCGTTAAGCTCATTTGAATAACAAATATGAAGCAACGCCTCAGGCAGATTTTTAACAGCCTCTCCCTCGCCATGGTGGCCTCCTGAGCCGGTCGCTGGCCCCGGCAAGCCCACGACATAGAAGCCCGACCGGGGCCGGGCCTCGCAAACACCTTCAGCCTCCAGGAGCTCGTATGCATGATGCACTGTCATTGGGCTGTAACCGGTATCTTCGCTTAACTGTCGAACAGACGGCAGGCGATCACCGACCCTCAGTGTCCCTGTGCGAATGCGGCGCTTGATGAGGTCAACGACAAATTCGTAGCGGCGCATAGCGGATGTGTTGGGCGCATGGCTCATAGGATTGGAGTTCCGATCGTAACTGGCACCTGCTGTGTCTGTCACAAGAAAGCCGCTCCACCTTTTAAACGAACAATGGGTCGCAGTCAGATCCGTTGCGGTGCTTGAGCCTTCTGCATCGCGTACTCGGCAGTCGAACAATATTGATCCCCTCTGACCGGTGAAATGCACAAAAGCCACGAATTCCGCGGAGCACAGTTTCTGGCGAGCAGGCGGTTCGAGGTTTGGAACTGGGCCGTCTGTGCTGAACGAATTCGTAGGAATTTGACACTAGCGCGTCGGCATATTTTTGTTTCTTTTTGTCATGTTGGTAACGTTCAAAGTCGCTGGGCGCTGAGGAAGGTTTATGGAAACGGTCGTTATCATCGGAGGAGGACTAGCAGGACATCGTGCTGCCACTACGCTCGCCGAGCTGTGTCCTGAGCAGCGCACCGTCCTGATTCACAGCGAAAGTGGGAAACCCTATGACAGGCCGCCGCTGTCAAAGGATTTTCTCTTGGGGGCCAAGAGGCCGACCCTGAAAGGGTCTGAACTGTATGGAGACCGCATTGTTTTGAGGGATGGAACGAAGGCCACTCTCATCGACCCTCTTCGACGCATCGTCCATACTGATATTGGTGAACCGGAACACTACGACAAGCTGTTGATCGCGACGGGATCTCGAGCCCGGCAGTTCGAGAACCTCAATGTGGACCCGGCACAAATTCATTGTTTGCGCACTGAATCCGACGCTTTGCGATTACGCGCGGCGCTTGCGCCTGGCCGGCGGCTGGCAGTTATTGGCGGTGGTTTTATCGGGCTGGAGGTATCATCGGTCGCTCGCCGCTTGGGCTGTCAAACAACGATAATTGAGCTAGCGCCGCGACTGCTGCCGCGCAGCGCCTCGCTCTCTTTGTCAGAATGGGTCGCGACGCGTCACGCGAGCGAAGGTGGTGAGCTCCGTTTGAACTGTGCAGATCTGCGCATGTCGAATAACTCAAAGGGCGAGGTCGCTCTGACTTGGGATGGAGGGGCCGCCGTTGCTGACATGCTCCTTATTGCCATCGGAATTGGGCCAAATGCGGAAATCGCCGCCGACGCAGGCATCGACACCGCGGACGGGATCGTCGTGAATGCACGCTGCGAAACGTCCGTTCCGGGAATATATGCCGCGGGAGAAGTGACGAACTATCCTGTGCCCGCGCTTGGCCGGCGGCTACGCAGTGAGAGCTGGACTGTGGCCGGCGATCAAGCCGTAGTGGCCGCACAAGTCATGTGCGGTTTGGATGCACAATATCAGGACCTGCCTTGGTTCTGGTCCGATCAGTGCGGCGTAACCCTCCAGTCATTCGGGCTGCCAGCCCTCGCCACGCGCTTGTATCGCATTGGAGAGGTCGCGAGCGAACGGTGGCTGGAGATTGGCACTGATGACCATGGACGTTTTGTCAGTGCCGTGGGGGTCAACCCCGGCCGTGACATGACGCAGCTTCGGCGAGACGCCAAGGCTGGCAAGCCGATATCGCCGGATCTTATGAGCCGAGCCGAGGAAATTGACCCGTCCGAGATATACCTGGCAACCGGATAATTGCGGCAATCGGAGTGAACTGTGACAACAGCCGAAAAGATCATGGATACAATGCCTCAGACTTCTGAATGGCTAATTGTTTGTGCACTTTCCGATCTTCAAGAGGATACGGTAACACCGGTCGAAATCGAGGATAATCGGATTGCCATCTACCTGATCGACAGCAAAGTGTATGCGACCGACAATGTGTGTTCGCACGCGTTCGCTCTCCTTTCCG
Source organism: Mesorhizobium sp. M1E.F.Ca.ET.041.01.1.1 (assembly GCF_003997355.1). NCBI lineage: Bacteria > Pseudomonadati > Pseudomonadota > Alphaproteobacteria > Hyphomicrobiales > Phyllobacteriaceae > Mesorhizobium > Mesorhizobium sp. M1E.F.Ca.ET.041.01.1.1. The sequence continues at coordinate 7,247 of NZ_RZSL01000283.1, forward strand.
ACGGCTGGCTCGAGGGGACTCTTATCGAATGCCCTCTGCATGGAGCTCAATTTGAAATTACCTCCGGGGAAGTGGTTCAAGGCCCGGCTGACTGCCCAATCACCGTGTTCAAGACGAAGGTGGAAAACGGCCAGGTCCTGGTGCGTCTCCCCGTGTCGTGAACAGTTGAAGCTCTAAGCAGCAAGGAACATCATCCCTGGGAACTCAACCAACCGCCAGTGATCTCGCGATGGAGAGGCGAGGCGACCCAGGCGACCAATATCGCTGCTCGAAAGGATTGGCGCAGGCCCCGTGTTCGGGTGTTCGGGCACCCCGAGTTCATAGGTCGAACTCTATCGTGAGTTGGTACGGTCCAAAAAAATCGCCGCGGGGGTGGTAGGGTGCGAGCGGCTCGACAGTAGCCCCTCGTATCGCTCTAAGAGGCAGGCTGCCATGTTCACTAAGGCACCTGATGGTGGCGTTGTGCTGATGCAATTTGCTGTTATCTGCATCTAGCAATGCGCAGCTTGACGGTTACTTTCCTTGGCGGAGCGTGTCATCGTGAGAAACCCGGATCCAAGGAACCCGGGCCTGGACAAATCAGAGAGATCAAGGGGTAATATTATTGGAGC
>NZ_RZSL01000284.1:0-7827 GCF_003997355.1 Mesorhizobium sp. M1E.F.Ca.ET.041.01.1.1
ACCAGCCCATCCGCAAGGCTCAGTTGACCAAGCACACGATCGACCATCCGAATCATCCCCCTTCATCCTTTACCCAAGGAATCACCAACCCGGTTCCGTGCAAAGGCCTCACAAGGGGAGAAGGGGGGCGTTGGCGCTACCCCTGCGAAGGCGTAAACCTCGCTACCAGCGTGTGGCTTTCCGCCGGATAGATGAAGCGCACATGGGTGACCGGGTGCTCCGCGCTCCACGTTCGCCGCTCGACCACCAAACAGGACGCGCCGGGATCGATGTCGAGCGCATCGGCGATAGTCTCATCAGCCGCCATGGCGCGGATGCGGTGCTCGGCCTCGCTCCACGGCACGCGGCCGATCAGCCACGGGCCGGGAGCGATCTCGAAGAACTCTTCCTCTCCGGCCCCGGCCACCGCTGAAAGATTGATCAGCCGCTGCTCGAGCGCGAAAGGCCGTTCGCCGGCAAAATGCACGCTTTCCAGCCAAAGTACCGGACCCGGAGCAGAGAGTCCGAGCAGCGCGCGGTCCTCGGCGCTGCTGCGCCGCTTCAGCCGCTCAAGCCGTTCGTAGCGATAGGGCAGGCCGAGCGCCTCGACCTCGATCCGGATGTCGTGGAGCTCCAGCACCGCCGCCTGCGATTGCGGCTGGCGCACGAAACTTCCTGAGCGGCGGCGGCGCTCGATCAGCCCCGCCTTGGCGAGCTGCGACAGCGCCTTGTTCACCGTCATGCGTGAGCATTTGTATTCGGCCGTCAGCTCGTGCTCGAAAGGAATGCGATGGCCAGGCGCCCAGGCGCCGGACAGGATCTTTTCGCGGATATCCGACAGGATGCGCTGGTGTAGCGAGACGCTCTCGCCACTTTCAACATCATCTGTCTCGACCAGGCTCATGGGCTTTCCTGCTTCAGTTCTGGGACAGCGCCGTCATCACCTGGCGGAATCGCTCGGCAACAACCTCACGCTTCGCATGCCTGCCGCCGCTGACCTGCTTTTTCCCGTGCACCCAGACGCAATCCACCTTGCTGCCATTGGCGAAGATCCAGGCGTCGAGGATCGCGTCTCCCGCCTTGCCCGCAAGCGAGGCATGGTTGGTGTCGAGCGAGACGAAATCGGCGGGACCGCCGACTGCAATCCGTGACGATCCGGCACCGAGCGCCTGGCTGCCGCCATCCAATGCCGCATCGAACAGCGCGCGCCCCGTGGAGCCGCCGGCGCGCGCCAGAACATTGCGGGCGCGGTGGGCGAGGCGCTGCGAATATTCGAGTTGCCTGAGCTCGTCAGGCAGGCCGATCAGCACATTGGAATCGGAGCCGACGCCGAAGCGGCCGCCATGTTCGATGAACAGCGGCGCAGCAAAAGTGCCGTCGCCGAGATTGGCCTCGGTGATCGGGCAGAGCCCAGCGATCGCGCCGCTCTTCGCCATGGCGATGGTCTCCGCCTCGCTCATATGCGTGGCGTGGATCAGGCACCAACGCTTGTCCACTGATGCCTGGCCAAGCAGGAATTGAACCGGCCGCGCGCCCGACCAGGCGACGCAATCCTCGACTTCCTTGACTTGCTCGGCGACATGGATGTGGATCGGGCCGTCCGGCGCCAGCGCCACGACTGCATTGAGCTCGTCCGGCGTTGCCGCGCGCAAGCTGTGCGGCGCAGCGCCGACCACCGCTTGCTCCAGCATCGACACGCCTTCGCGGCTTTTCTCAAGCAGCCGCCCGAAGCGCTCGACATCATTGATGAATCGCCGCTGGCCTTCATTGGGAGCTGCGCCGTCGAAGGCGGAATGGGCGTAGAAGACCGGCAGCAGCGTCAGAGCGATACCGGTCTCGGAAGCCGCCGCCGCGATCCGCTCCGCCATCTCGGCGATGTTGGCATATGGCTTCCCGTCACGGTCGTGATGGAGATAGTGGAACTCGCCGACGCGCGAGAAGCCGGCCTCCAGCATCTCGATATAAAGCTGCGCCGCCACTGCCTCGACCTGGTCCGGCGTCATCGACAGCGCGAAGCGGTACATCACCTCTCGCCAGCTCCAGAAACTGTCCGCCGAAGGGCCGCGCAATTCGGCGAGCCCGGCCATGCCGCGCTGGAAGGCGTGGCTGTGCAGATTGGGCATGCCGGGCAACAGAATGGCATGGCGCTCGTCGCCGGCCTGCGGAGAAGTGCCGGTCTCGACCGTGGCGATGCGACCGCCGTCGAAAGCGATCCTCACATTGCCTTGCCAGCCCTCGGGTAGCAGCGCCTGTTCCGCAAAGATCGCCGTCACGTCCATCTCCGAATCTGAATGCCCGAGCGACATTATCGCTTGCGTCGCGTTCCAATATGTATATACATAATTGCCATCCTTTCAAATGGAAAAGATGATGGGTGGAGAGAACGGAAAGAGTGGCCTTCGTCTCTGGCGCAATGCGCGCCTGGCGACTCTGGCTGAGGGCGCGGCCGGCCTCGGCATCGTCGAGAAAGGCGCGGTCGCCGCACGTGACGGCTTGATTGTCTATGCTGGCGCCGAAGCCGACATGCCGGCCGGGCTCGGGCGGGGCGCCGACACCGTCGATTGCGCAGGACGCTGGATCACGCCCGGTCTGATCGACTGCCACACGCATCTTGTCTATGCCGGCAACAGGGCGAACGAATTCGAGATGCGGCTGGCCGGCGCCACTTATGAAGAAGTGGCCCGCGCTGGAGGCGGCATCGTTTCCTCCGTGAAGTCGCTGCGCGCTGCCAGCGAGGACGAACTCGTCGCTGAGACGCTGCCGCGCCTCGATGCGCTGTTGGCCGAAGGTGTCACGACCGTCGAAGTCAAATCCGGCTACGGCCTCGACCTCGACAACGAGAAGAAGTCGCTGCGCGCCGCCCGCCGGCTTGATGGTGAACGGAAGGTCACGATCCGCACGACCTGTCTCGCCGCGCACGCGCTGCCGCCGGAAGCCAAGGGCGACAAGGACGCCTTCATCGACCTCGTCGCCGGCACGATCCTGCCGGCAGTTGCCGCCGAAAAGCTCGCCGATGCCGTCGACGGTTTTTGCGAGGGCATCGCCTTCTCGCCGGAGCAGATCGCGCGCGTTTTCGATGAGGCCAAAGCGCTCGACCTGCCCGTAAAACTCCACGCCGACCAGCTCTCCAACCTGCATGGCGCAGCGCTCGCCGCCCGCTATGGCGCGCTGTCCGCCGACCATCTCGAATATACGGATGAGGCGGGTGCCGCGGCGATGGCCGAGGCCGGCACCGTCGCAACCATTCTGCCCGGCGCCTATTACTTCATCCGCGAGACGAAGAAGCCGCCGGTCGATCTGTTCCGCCGGCGCGGCGTCAGGATGGCGGTCGCCACCGACAGCAATCCCGGCACCTCGCCGCTCACCTCGTTGCTGCTCACCATGAACATGGCCGCGACGCTGTTCGGCATGACCGTCGACGAATGTCTCGCCGGCGTCACCCGCGAGGCCGCGCGTGCGCTGGGCCTGCTCGACAAGACCGGCACGCTTGAAGCCGGCAAGTCGGCCGACCTTGCCATCTGGGACATCGAGCGCCCAGCCGAGCTCGTCTACCGCGTGGGCTTCAACCCGCTCCATGCCCGCATCTGGAGAGGACAATGACCGAACTGATCCTGAAGCCCGGCAACACGACACTTGCCGACTGGCGCGCCATCTATCGCGGCGCCGTTCCGAAGCTTGACGCCGCCTGCCGGCCGAAGATCAAGGCCAGCGCCGAGGCGGTCGCCCGCATCGTCGCCAAGGGCGAGCCGGTCTATGGCATCAACACCGGCTTCGGCAAGCTGGCCAGCGTCCGCATTCCCGCAGCCGACCTCGAGACGCTCCAGCGCAACATCGTGCTTTCGCATGCCGCCGGTGTCGGCGAGCCGATGCCGGTCGCGGTGGTGCGGCTGATGATGGCGCTGAAGCTTGCCAGCCTCGCCCAGGGCGCCTCCGGCGTTCGCGCCGAGACCATCGACCTGCTTCAAGGGATGCTCGCCAACGACGTCACCCCGGTGGTGCCGGCGCAAGGCTCGGTCGGCGCCTCGGGCGACCTCGCACCGCTTTCCCACATGACGGCGGTCATGATCGGCGTCGGCGAATGTTTTACGCCGCATGGCCGCTTCCCGGCCAAGGTCGCCTTCGTATCGCATGGGCTGGAGCCGGTGACGCTTGGCGCCAAGGAAGGTCTGGCGCTGCTCAACGGCACCCAGTTCTCGACCGCCTTCGCGCTTGCCGGCCTGTTCGAGGCCGAGACGCTCTATCAGTCCGCACTGGTTGCCGGCGCGCTGTCGACGGATGCCGCCAAGGGCTCGGACGCGCCCTTCGATCCGCGCATCCATCTCTTGCGGAAACATCGCGGCCAGATCGAGACGGCGGAGGCGCTGCGCAACCTGATGGCCGGCAGCGCCATCCGTGAATCGCATCGCGTCGGCGACGAGCGCGTGCAGGATCCGTACTGCCTGCGCTGCCAGCCGCAGGTGATGGGTGCGGCGCTCGACGTGCTGCGCAAGGCGGCCGAAACTCTGGAGACCGAGGCCAACGGCGTCACCGACAACCCGCTCATCTTCGCCGAGGACGACACCGCGCTTTCGGGCGGCAATTTCCACGCCGAGCCGGTCGCCTTTGCCGCCGACATGATCGCGCTTGCGGTCTGCGAGATCGGCTCGCTGTCGGAACGGCGCATCGCCATGCTGGTCGATCCGGCGCTGTCCGGCATGCCGGCCTTCCTGACGCCCAAGCCTGGCCTGAATTCCGGCTTCATGATCCCGCAGGTGACGGCGGCCGCACTTGTTTCGGAAAACAAGCAGAAGGCCTATCCGGCGAGCGTCGATTCGATCCCGACCTCCGCCAATCAGGAAGACCATGTCTCGATGGCCGCGCATGGCGCGCGACGGCTGCTCGGCATGATCGAGAATGCCACCGCCGTTGTCGGCATCGAATTGCTGGCGGCCGCCCAAGGCTGCGATTTCCACGCCCCGCTGGCTTCGAGTGAAGCGCTCGAAGCGGTGCGCAAGCTGGTCCGTGCCGAGGTTCCGCACCTCGACAATGACCGGCATTTCCATCCCGACATGGAAAAGGCCATCGCCCTGGTGCGCAGCGGGGCGGCGGTGAAAGCGGCGGGCGCGATCGCGTTGCCATCGATTGCGGGAGCCGCATGATGACCACCCCTTCCTGGCTCACCGTCACGCAAGGAACGGCGCCTCTGCTGGTCTCGATCCCGCATACCGGCATCGATCTTGCCGGTCTCGACAGCCGGCTGGTCTCGACCTGGCTCGGCCGCCGCGACTGCGACTGGTGGATCGACAAGCTCTATGATTTCGCAGCCGACCTCGGTGCGACCGTCGTCCACACCGCCATTTCGCGCACCGTCATCGACGTCAACCGCGACCCTTCCGGCGTCTCGCTTTATCCTGGACAGGCGACGACCAGCCTGTGCCCGACGGACACGTTCGACGGCGATCCGCTCTATAACATGGGCGACGAGCCGACGCCGTCCGAGATCGATGAGCGCCGCGAGACTTATTTCGTTCCGTATCATGCCGCCTTGCAGGGCGAAATCGACCGGTTGCGCGGCATCCACGAGAACATCGTTCTCTATGACTGCCATTCGATCCGCTCGGTGCTGCCGCGCCTGTTCGAAGGCACGCTGCCGGTCTTCAACCTCGGCACCAATGACGGCAAGAGCGCCGATCCGTCGCTGCAGCAAAAGGTGGCCGAAATCCTCGCCGCGACCGGCGAGACCTGGGTGGTCAACGGCCGCTTCAAGGGGGGCTGGATCACGCGAAGCTTCGGCCAGCCGCAGAACGGTGTCCATGCGCTGCAGATGGAGCTCTCCAACCGCGGCTATATGCGCGAGCCGAACAAGAAGGGAGCGCCGGAAAACTGGCCGGTGCCTTACGACCCCAGCTACGCCGCGCCGATCCGCGCCACGCTGAAGACCATCCTCGAAACCGCCATTGACTGGGCAAGGCGCTGACCCGCGCCGCCCGCCTTGCTTGAAAGGGACAATGATGAACAATCCCCGTCACAACATCCGCGAAGTGCGCGCGCCCCGCGGTGACAAGCTCAACGCCCGCTACTGGACCACCGAGGCGCCGCTGCGCATGCTCATGAACAACCTCGATCCGGAGGTCGCCGAGAACCCGAACGAGCTGGTCGTCTATGGCGGCATCGGCCGGGCGGCGCGCACCTGGAACGATTTCGACCGTATCGCCGCTACGCTGAAGACGCTCGGCGAGGACGAGACGCTGCTGGTTCAGTCCGGCAAGCCGGTCGGCGTCTTCCGCACCCACAAGGACGCGCCGCGCGTGCTGATCGCCAACTCCAACCTCGTGCCGCATTGGGCGAATTGGGAGAAGTTCAACGAGCTCGATAGGAAGGGCCTGATGATGTACGGCCAGATGACGGCCGGCTCCTGGATCTATATCGGCACGCAGGGCATCGTGCAGGGCACGTATGAGACTTTTGTGGAAGCGGGCCGCCAGCACTATGGCGGCAATCTCAAGGGCAAGTGGATCCTGACCGGCGGTCTCGGCGGCATGGGCGGCGCCCAGCCTCTCGCCGCCGTCATGGCCGGCGCCTGCTGCCTGGCGATCGAATGCAATCCGGACTCGATCGATTTCCGCCTGCGCACCCGCTATCTCGACGAGAAGGCCGAGACGCTCGACGAGGCCATGGAAATGATCGAGCGTTGGACCAAGGCCGGCGAGGCGAAGTCGGTCGGCCTGCTCGGCAACACGGCGGAGATCGTGCCGGAGATGTTCAGGCGCGGCGTCCGCCCCGATATCCTCACCGACCAGACCTCGGCCCACGACCCCATCAACGGCTATCTGCCCAAGGGCTGGACCATGGCTGAATGGCGCGAGAAGCGCACCTCCGATCCCAAGGCGGTGGAGAAGGCGGCCCGCGCCTCGATGCGCGAGCATGTCGAGGCGATGGTGGCGTTCTGGAACGCCGGCGTGCCGACGCTGGACTACGGCAACAATATCCGCCAGGTCGCCAAGGACGAGGGGTTTGAGAACGCCTTCGCCTTCCCGGGCTTCGTGCCGGCCTATATCCGTCCGTTGTTCTGCCGCGGCATCGGCCCGTTCCGCTGGGCCGCACTCTCCGGCGATCCGGAGGATATCTACAAGACCGACGCCAAGGTGCGCGAGCTCACCCCCGGCAACACACATCTCCACAACTGGCTGGACATGGCGCGCGAGCGCATCTCCTTCCAGGGCCTGCCGGCGCGCATCTGCTGGGTCGGCCTCGGCGACCGCCATCGCCTCGGCCTCGCCTTCAACGAGATGGTGGCCAAGGGCGAGCTCAAGGCACCGGTCGTCATCGGCCGCGACCATCTCGATTCCGGCTCGGTCGCGTCGCCGAACCGCGAGACCGAGGCGATGAGGGACGGCTCCGACGCCGTTTCCGACTGGCCGCTTCTCAACGCGCTGCTCAACACCGCGTCCGGCGCCACCTGGGTTTCGCTGCATCATGGCGGCGGCGTCGGCATGGGCTTTTCGCAGCATGCCGGCATGGTGATCGTCGCCGACGGCACGCCGGACGCGGCGAAGCGCCTGGAGCGCGTGCTTTGGAACGATCCGGCGACCGGCGTCATGCGCCACGCCGATGCCGGTTACGACATAGCGATTGCCTGCGCCAAGGAGCATCAGCTCAACCTGCCGGGCATTCTGGGCTGAAGCGATGCGTATCCTTCGTGCCGCCGGCTACCGGGTCATGCCGTGGAAGAATGGCGGCGGCACGACGACCGAGATCGCCGTCTCGCCTGACTCTGCCGGGCTCGACGATTTCGACTGGCGCATCTCGATGGCCCGCGTCGAGACGGGCGGGCCGTTCTCCAGCTTTGCCGGTATCGACCGCACGCTG
>NZ_RZSL01000285.1:0-7805 GCF_003997355.1 Mesorhizobium sp. M1E.F.Ca.ET.041.01.1.1
CTGGTCGACAAGCTGCTTGGCGGCGCCCTTCAGCAAATCGAACCGCACCTGGTTGGAACCATGGCCGAGTTCGGCCATCGAGCCGGAATTGTCGAGCACCAGCGAGACTTCCAGCGTGTTCTTGAGCCGGATCTCCGACTTTGCCGAGAAATTGACGGTGGTGTCGCCCGCCTTGCCGCCCAGCAGCATGGCCGCCACTGGCAGGAAATAAGGCTCGTATTTCAGGGCTGCCAGCATGACCAGCGTGCCGCCGCCGGCATTGTTGTTGGGCAGGGTCACCGTCAGCGTCGTGTTGGCCGGAAGGACATGCCTGAGATTGGCCTCGAAGAACTGCTTGGCGTAGGCCTTGGCCTGATCGTCGGTCGCCCCACCGACGATCTGCTGCGCCGTGGCGATGCCGGCGGCGTCCAGCGCGTTGAGCGTCTCCTGCCGCTCCCGGACCAACTCCGTGTAGTCGACTGCAAGCGCCACGCCGCCCATCAGCGGCACCATCGTGATAACCGTCATCAGGGCATAATTGCCCCGCCTGTCGCGTAGAAATTCGCGGATCATTGCGTTAGCCCCCGCTAAAGACCCATATCGATGTACGACCATGGTCGTATTTGAGCTGCAACCATGGTCACAAATCTTTAAACTTCACCTTGCGCGAAAACATCAAGAAGGCACCGCCTTTTTGACGGTCCATTAACCCTGCGCTTCCGAACGGGCGATATCGGGGCTCGCCTGCCGGCGACGGCGAAAGCTGATGACAGGATGAAGCGCTTCGGTTATGCGGGACCGGCGGTGACGGCCTCCGGACCAAAGGAATGGCTGTCACGGTTAATCAGGGATCAGATCAGGAAACGGCATGGCGGATTCGCCCGACATCATCGCTTCGCTCGCCGACCTGACGGGAGACTACGCCGCCATTCTGTGCGACGTGTGGGGCGTGGTGCACAATGGCGAATGGCACTTTCCCATTGCCGCCGAAGCGCTGGCCCGGGCGCGCGCGGCCAAAGTGCCGGTGGTGCTGATCACCAATTCGCCGCGCCGCAGCGCCGATGTCGTCGCGCAGATGAACGTGATCGGCGTTCCGGCCGGCGCCTATGACCGCGTCGTCACCTCCGGCGACGTCACGCGTGACCTGATCGCCGAGGGTCCGAGGAAGATCTTCCACATCGGCCCCGAGCGCGACTTCACCCTCTATGACGGTCTCGGTGTCGAGCTCGTCGAGGAATTCGAAGCATCCGGTGTCGTCTGCACCGGGCTCTATGACGACGAGGTGGAGAAGCCCGCCGACTATGCGGAGCTGCTGCGGCGGCTGCGCGCGCGCAACCTGCCGTTCATCTGCGCCAACCCCGATATTCTGGTCGAGCGCGGCGAGCGCACCATCTGGTGCGCCGGCGCGCTGGCGCGCGACTATGCGCAGCTCGGCGGCCGCACGCTGATCGCCGGCAAGCCCTTCGCGCCGATCTACGATGTCGCCATGAAGGAGGTTTCCGGCCTGCTCGGCCACGCGGTCGAGCGCAAAAAAGTTCTCGCCATCGGCGATGGCATGATGACCGACGTCAAGGGCGCCGCCGACAACGGCTTCGACGTGCTTTATGTCTCGGGCGGCATCCACGCCCGCGACTATGGCGATCCGTTGCGGCCCGATCCCGGAAGGCTGGCGGGCTTTCTTTCAAAGCACGGCTACCGGCCGGTCGCCGTCATCCCGCGGCTGCAATAGGCTATAGCGTGGCCATGACGGACGCCTCGGACATGAGTGAAGCTTTCGAACGCATTTCGGCGGTCGCGCCGTTGCCTGCCCATCTGCGCGGCGGCGTCGTGGCGATCGGCAATTTCGACGGCGTCCACCGCGGTCATCTCGCCGTGCTGGAGCGGGCGCTGGCAGAGGCCCGCCGGCGCGGTGTGCCGGCGCTGGTGCTCACCTTCGAGCCGCATCCGCGCAAGGTGTTCAGGCCGGACGTGCCGCTGTTCGTGCTGACGCCGCCGCCGATGAAGGCGCGGCTGTTGGCCGAGCTCGGCTTCGCCGCTCTGGTCGAGCAGCCGTTCACGCGCGACTTCGCCTCGCTCTCGGCCGATGCTTTCGTGACCGACGTGCTGGAGACGAGGCTCGGCATCAGCCACGCCGTCACCGGCTTCGACTTCCATTTCGGCAAGGATCGTCAGGGCGGCCCGGCCTTCCTGATGGCGGCCGGCGAACGCCACGGCTTCGGCGTCACGCTGGTCGATGCCTTCCGCGACGAGGGCGCCGAGGTGGTCTCGTCGAGCCGCATCCGCGCCCTGCTTTGCGAAGGCAAGGTGGAGGAGGCCGCCGGCCTGCTCGGCTACCGGTTCACCGTCGAGAGCGAGGTGATCGGCGGCCAGCAGCTCGGCCGCACGCTGGGCTTCCCGACCGCCAATATGAGGCTTTCGCCGGAAGCCACTCTGAAGGAAGGGATTTACGCCGTCCGTTTCCGCCGCGCCGACGGCATGCTGCATGACGGCGTCGCCAGCTTCGGCCGCCGCCCGACCGTCGACGACAACGGCGCGCCGCTGCTCGAGACTTTTGTGTTCGACTTCTCCGGCGATCTTTACGGCGAGACCTGCCGGGTGTCCTTCTTCGGCTTCCTGCGCCCCGAGCTCAAATTCGATGGGCTCGATGCGCTGGTGGTGCAGATGAAGCGCGACGAAGCCGAGGCGAGGGCGCTGCTCTCCGGCGTGCGGCCACTGTCGGAGCTGGACGCCGCGATCTGCTTTTGAGGTAAGCTATCTCTTCAACGCCAGCCCGATGGCAATAAAACTCCAACCCTGGAAGATCAGGTCGATGGCCAGGAACATGCCGAGCACCCACAGGCTGTTGACAGGCCAGCCCATGGCGATGATCAGGCCAAGCAGGATGGTGATGATGGCGGCCACGAGCAGCCATCCCCAGCCTTGCTCCGGCCGGTGATTGTAGGCCACCCAGGCCCTGAGCAGCCCGGAGGCGACGAGCGCGATGGCCAGCAGAAGCGTCAGCACCGCCGAGGCGAGCAACGGATTATCGAAGGCGAAGAAGCCGGCGACGGCGTAAAGCAGGCCGCTGAGCAGCCAGTAGAAGAAGCGGCCCCAGGTCTTGACCCCGAAGGCGTGGACGATCTCGATGGCGCCGGCCATCAGCATCAGCCAGCCGACGACATAGACCGAGGCGACGGTGGCGATAAACAGATTGCCGAAGGCGATGCCGCCGAAGATCAAGAGCAGCACGCCCAGCGCCACGAACCATCCCCATTTGTCGCGCGTCCGGCCGATCGCGTCGCTCAGGGCATCGTCTTGAAAGGTCATGGTTCGGTTTCCCTCCAGAATTCGCCGCGCATCCTGCGGGTCAGCCGAAGGTAGTCCCGATGGCGTGGCCCGTCCAGCGAGCCGCCTGGCGAAAAAAACGCTTGGGCCGCCGTCACCGATGTTACGGATTTTAAGTCAAATTTTACCGAACCGGCGCCATGGCTTGAGCGCTGCCGGGTGTTCCTGCCGGCCTGTTTCGCGTAAGGGGTGACGATGCGTATTGTCGGGACGATTCCGCTGGTTCTCGCCTCTGGCCTGATGGCCGTCTCCGCAGCCCGTGCGGGCGAGGGGAGCTGGATTTCGGGCGACTGGTATTTGACGCTCGGCGCCACCGGCCTTGTCGCCCCGAATTTCGAGGGCGGCAAGAAGTATATGCTCAGTGCCCAGCCCATCATCTCGCTCGGCAAGGTCGGCCCCGAGGCGCGCTTCACCTCGCGCAACGACAACATTTCGCTGGGGCTGATCGACGACGGCAGCGTACGCGCAGGCCTCACCGGCAAGTTCCTGTTCTCGCGCGACAGCAAGGACGAGCTGGAAGGCCTTGATCCTGTGCACTGGGGCGGCGAAGTTGGCGGCTTCTTCGAATTCTATCCACTCGACTGGGTCCGGGCGCGGGCGGAGTTGCGGCATGGCATTCGCGCCCATAACGGCTTCGTCGCCGACATCGCGGCGGACGCCTTCTACGATGTCACGCCGACGGTCCGCATCTCAGGCGGTCCTCGCGTTTCCTTTGCTTCGTCCGACTATTTCGACGCCTACTACGGCGTCAACGCCAAGGAAGCGGCCGCCTCGGGCCTCAGCGAATACCATCCGGGTGGTGGGCTGAAGTCGACGGGCCTCGGCGGCGCGATCACCTGGAAGGTGACAGATCCGATGACGGCCAGCGTCTTCACTGAATATTCGCGCCTGATGGGGCCGGCGGCCGATTCAAGCCTGGTCAAGGAGCGCGGCGACCGCAACCAGTGGACCGTTGGCGTGTCGACCACCTATCGCTTCAATTTCTCGATGTAGGGCAGGAAACCGGCGCTTTGCCTTGAAATCCGCGCTTTATTCCTGCCGCGCCATCCGCTAAAAGCCACGCGATGAAGAGCTTTTCGCGCCTTTTCGCGATCGCGATACGAATTACGGGCCCGGTGTTCCGGGTGGCCTGAGCGCCACCGGAGCCGCCGGGAGTTTTCGCGCGCTCCTCGCGCTTTGCCCAGAACATGATACTTCAACGCCCGGGCGCTTCCGCCGCCGGGCAATTGAGATGGCAGATCGATGACCGATACCCCTACGACCGATGCGTCCGAGACGATCGACTATTCCAAAACGCTTTATTTGCCGCAGACGGATTTCCCGATGCGCGCCGGCTTGCCCGAGAAGGAGCCGGGCCTGGTCAAGCGCTGGCAGGACATGGACCTTTACCGCAAGCTCAGGCAGGAGACCGCCGGCCGGGAGAAGTTCGTGCTGCATGATGGCCCGCCCTACGCCAACGGCAACATCCATATCGGCCATGCGCTGAACAAGATCCTCAAGGACGTCATCAACCGCTCCTTCCAGATGCGCGGCTACGACGCCAATTACGTGCCGGGCTGGGACTGCCACGGCCTGCCGATCGAATGGAAGATCGAGGAGCAGTACCGCGCCAAGGGCAAGAACAAGGACGAGGTGCCGGTCAACGAATTCCGCAGGGAATGCCGTGACTTCGCCGCTCATTGGATCAAGGTGCAGGGCGACGAGTTCCAGCGCCTCGGCGTCATCGGCGATTTCCACAATCCCTACACCACCATGGCCTACCACGCCGAGGCGCGCATCGCCGGCGAGCTGTTGAAATTCGCCATGTCGGGCCAGCTCTATCGCGGTTCCAAGCCGGTGATGTGGAGCGTTGTCGAGCGTACCGCGCTCGCAGAGGCCGAGGTCGAGTACCAGGACTATGAGAGCGACACGATCTGGGTGAAGTTCCCGGTCGCCAGCCTTGCGCAGCCGGTCGCCGGTGCCGACGCCGCGACGGCGCTGAGCGAGACCGCGCTCGATCTCGTCGAGGCGCATGTCGTCATCTGGACGACCACGCCCTGGACTATCCCCGGTAACCGTGCCGTCAGCTATTCGCTGCGCGTCGCCTATGGCCTCTACGAGGTCACGGCGGCGGAGAATGCCTTCGGCCCGCAGCCCGGCGAGAAGCTGATCTTCGCCGACGCGCTCGCCGAAGAAAGCGCCGCCAAGGCCAAGGTCACCTTGAACAGGCTTCACAGCGTCTCGGCCGAACAGCTTGGAAGCCTTACGCTTTCGCATCCTTTCAAGGGTCTCGCCGGCGGCTACGAGTTCCCGGTTCCGATGGTCGCCGGTGAGCATGTCACCGACGAAGCCGGCACCGGCTTCGTCCACACCGCGCCCAGCCACGGCCGCGAGGACTTCGACGCCTGGATGGACGCGGTTGCCGAGCTGCTTAAGCGTGGCGTCGACACCACCATCCCTTTCCCGGTCGACGATGCCGGCTTCTTCACCAAGGACGCTCCGGGCTTCGGCCCGGACCGCGAGGGCGGTGCGGCGCGCGTCATCGACGACAACGGCAAGAAGGGCAATGCCAACCAGGCGGTCATCGACGAGCTGATCAAGCGCAACGCGCTGTTCGCGCGCGGCCGGCTCAAGCACAGCTATCCGCACTCCTGGCGCTCGAAGAAGCCGGTCATCTTCCGCAACACGCCGCAATGGTTCGTCTATATGGACAAGGAGCTCGGCGACGGCACGACGCTGCGCAGCCGCGCGCTGAAGGCGATCGACGACACGCGCTTCGTGCCGGCGGCGGGCCAGAACCGCATCCGCGCCATGATCGAGGAGCGTCCCGACTGGGTGCTGTCGCGCCAGCGCGCCTGGGGCGTGCCGATCGCCGTCTTCGCCGACGCGGACGGCAACGTGCTGAAGGACGAGGCGGTCAACGAGCGCATCATGGACGCCTTCGAGAAGGAAGGCGCCGATGCCTGGTTCGCGCTCGGCGCCAAGGACCGTTTCCTCGGCAACCACGACGCCTCGAAATGGCATCAGGTGATGGACATCCTCGACGTCTGGTTCGATTCCGGCTCGACGCATGTCTTTACGCTGCAGGACCGTCCCGATCTCAAATGGCCGGCAGACGTCTACCTCGAGGGCTCCGACCAGCATCGCGGCTGGTTCCACTCCTCGCTGCTCGAAAGCTGCGGCACCAGGGGCAGGGCGCCCTACGACACGGTCATCACCCATGGCTTCACCATGGACGAGGAAGGCCGCAAGATGTCGAAGTCGCTCGGCAACACGGTGGTGCCGCAGGACGTGATCAAACAGTCCGGCGCCGACATCCTCAGGCTCTGGGTGGTGACGACCGATTATTGGGAAGACCAGCGGCTCGGCAAGAACGTGCTGCAGACCAATATCGACGCCTACCGCAAGCTGAGGAACACCATCCGCTGGATGCTGGGCACGCTTGCCCATGACGAGGGCGAGGACGTTCCGCTGGACAAGATGCCGGAACTCGAGCGGCTGATGCTGCACCGCTTGTCCGAGCTCGACGAGGTGGTGCGCCAGGGCTACGACGCGTTCGAGTTCAAACGCATCACCCGTGCGCTGCTCGACTTCATGGTGGTCGAGCTCTCGGCCTTCTACTTCGACATCCGCAAGGACGCGCTCTACTGCGACGCGCCGTCCAGCCTGCGCCGCAAGGCGGCGGTGCAGGTGGTGCGCCACCTCTTCGAATGCCTGGTGAAATGGCTGGCGCCGATGCTGCCCTTCACCATGGAAGAAGCCTGGCTCGACCGCCACCCGGATGCCGTCTCGGTGCATCTCGACCAGTTCCCGGTCATACCGCAGAACTGGCGGAACGAGGCGCTGGCCGAGAAATGGCGCAAGGTCCGGCAGGTGCGCCGTGTCGTCACCGGCGCGCTCGAGATCGCGCGCGCCGACAAGCTCATCGGTTCCTCACTGGAAGCCGTTCCGGTGGTCACCATCGACGACGCGGCGCTCGAAGCCGCGATCGCCGATGTCGACATGGCCGAGATGGCGATCACCAGCGACCTGGTCATCGAGCACGGCAACGCTCCGCAGGGCGCCTTCATACTGGACGACGTCAAGGGTGTGGCCGTGGTGGTCGAGAAGGCCGAGGATCGCGGTCTGGTCAAATGCGCGCGCTCTTGGCGCTACACCGCCGACGTCGGGCAGGACCCGGAATTCCCGGATGTCTCGGCCCGCGATGCGGCCGTGCTGCATGAGCTGAAAGCACTCGGGCGTTCGTAGACGCCTGTTCATAAGCCGGTGCAAAAGTGCCACGCCGGGCGGCCCTTATCCGCCCGCGCGTTGCCCTTAATAAGTGGTTGAGGTAAACACGCGACACTCCGGCAGACAAATTGTCGCCGGATTTCCATCGCAAATGCGGGGAAGAAGGGGACCGTGCCCCTGTGGCCGGTGGCGACCGAGAGGCTGTTAGAGTGGGACTTTTTGGCATGACCGAAAGAACGTTTGCGCGCGCCGCGCTGCTGGCGCCGCTTGTGGCATCGGCCATTGCCATGTCC
>NZ_RZSL01000286.1:0-7770 GCF_003997355.1 Mesorhizobium sp. M1E.F.Ca.ET.041.01.1.1
AGCGAATATCATTGGCCACATCCCCCCGCCAATAAAATTTTAAACATAATCAGTTATCGATATAGCAAACAGAATTTCTACTTGGCTCTATTTTTACAGACAATTTGTCGCCCACCTTCTTCGTATCGCTTGATAGATGAAAGTGGTCGCGCGCGATCGAAGTGAAAATCCTGCCATTGAATTCATATCTGACTTCTAGCACGTAGTCCGGCGGGTCCGACCCCACTAGATTACAGCCGACTACTGTTGCTTCGACGACAGGCCATGCCTTTGAATTTTTCTTATATCTGTATCGCTGAACGGCACCACCAACCGCCACCAAAGCGCTCAAGAAGAGTATAATAAATATCGCAACATTCAGCATCATATCAGAGGCCACTCTCGCGTTAACGTTGGTATGACGACAGATTTTCAGTCAAAAACCCACGAATGAACGACTGTTCGTCCGGCGTCGGCATTGCGGTCTCCCGGCCAACCGTATGGCCAGTCAGCGTCCTGCTCTCGCAGGAACTCCAGCATCCGCCAATCACCGGTCTTCACTTCCGCCGTCACCGACATGCCGGGGGTCAGAGCGACATCCCTGCCCTCGACCCGTATCGAGGTCTCAGTGAGTCCTTAGCCTTGGCCAGGCTGTCCTTCTTGGTGCTGACCCACCAGTTCTTGCCCTTGAGATAGGTCGAGCAGTGCCAAATCGGGCTGTCGTTGCGCCGGTAGACGTGAACTTTGCCTTCCAGAATCGTGTGTTTTTCCGCCATCGCCAGACACTCCCTGCGCGCGTGCAAGTTTGTGAAAGAGATGTGTAAGGTTACTTTCGGCGTCCTCGCCAAGGCAAGGCGATTTCTAAGTACCTGATTTTCCTTGGAAAATGGCACGGGCAGCAGGGCTCGAACCTACGACCTGCGACGGCAAGCTCATGGTGAACGGGCGCTCTGCCTGCTTGATGCGCCTCGCATAGAAAGCGCACATATCGTCGGCTGCCCTATGGAAGAACAGTCGCTCTTGAACTAGCCGCTCAATCGCCGGCACGGGTGTCTATCCATTCCCCTTATAGGTCGTATAGCGACAATCGATTTTGCTGATGAGCAGGAGCTGCATATCCGTTTGCAAGCGGGGCGGTGCTGAATGTTGCCCCGGAAAACTTCCGGAAGGGCGACGTAATGCGCGCGATGCAAACTCTCATTCTCTCGGCAACTGCAACCGCGATGCTATTTCTTGCGGGACCAACGAACGCTGGCGTCCAAGGCAAGGACCAAGGCTCAATTCGAGCTGACAGTATGACCGGTATCCCCGCCGGCTTTCAATCCCAATTCGCTGACGTTAATGGCGTGCGCATTCACTACGTGATCGGCGGGAAAGGATCGCCGATTCTGCTCATCCATGGGTGGCCGGAGGATTGGCACGAGTGGCGTAAAATGATGCCTCTCCTTGCAACGAAGCACATCGTTATTGCCGTCGACTTACGCGGATTCGGAGAATCACAAATCGCATCAATGGGATATGACCGCAAGACGCTTGCCGAAGATCTTTTCCAGTTGATGACGAGGCTTGACTATTTACGAGCAACTGTAGTCGGCCATGATTGGGGTGGTCCCGTAGCCTATGCCTACGCCGCTATCCACCGCGATGCTGTTGACAAACTTATAATCGCGGAGGGTGCGCCCGACGGCCCTTGGACCACGAAACAGTTCGCTCCCCTTCTTCATAACCCATTGTGGTTCTTTGGTTTCTTCGAGATCCCCGACTTTGCTGAAAAAGTTCTCGCGGGACACGAGAAAGAATTCTTAGATTGGTTCTACCGCAATAGAGGATTCCACATCGTTCCTGGCAGCTTCTCAGAAGCAGTCATCACCTATTATGAAAACAGCTACGCACGGCCCGGCCGGCTGGCGACAAGTCTTCAACTCTATCGGACGATTGATCGCGATATCGCTGACAACACCGAATTGTCGCGAACGCCGCTAACTATTCCAGTTTTAGCCATTGGAGCCAAGTATGGACTGGGATCTATGGTGGCGGAAAGCATGCGACAAGTGGCGCGCTCGGTAACGCCGGTTTTGATGGAGAATACGGGTCACTTCATCCCCGACGAACGGCCCGAAGCCCTCTCCCACATTATTGAAGCGTTCTTGGGTAGCAGCACCGCGCCCGAGGATTGGTCGCCGAATTAATCGGAGCGACATCAACTGGCCAAAACGGTCCCTGCAGGCAAGCCCCGGTCTTAACAACGCTGAAACATTTAAATGCGCCAGCGTTTCGTCGAGAACCGCAGATCGCCCGCTCTCCGCAATGGCTTCGAACGGTCTCTTAGGGTGCTTCAGCGCGTTGCGCCGTTCCCAGCACTTGTTGGCGGAGCCAGAGATTGGCCGGGTCGTGGTGATGCCGCGCGTGCCAAGCCATTTGCATGGCGAAACCCGGAACAAGAAACGGTAGCTCAAAGCATTCACAGTCATCGTCGAGAGTGCGGACGAACCGGGTCGGCATTGTGCAGACATAATCCGTGGTGCGAAGCACGGGCGGCACTAGGGTAAAACTGGGCATAGATAAGACGACACGCCGGCTACGATCGGTTTCAGCCAGAACTTTATCGACTCTCCCCTCGAACCCGCCTCCATCCAGGGAAACTAGAATATGATCCAACGCACAGTAGGCATCGAGGTCCGGCCGCCGATTACCTCGAGGATGGAATTTGCGCTGCACCATCGAATAGGTTTCGTCATAAAGGCGACGGCTTTTCAACATCGATGGAACCATGCTCGGAGGTGCGATGAGGAGATCGATGTCGTCTCGGTCGACCTGTTCCGTCGATCCGGTGCTATCAAGCAGGCGAAAGGCCAGCCGAATCCCTAAGCCAGCCTCGGTTTGTAGTCGCCGCAACAGCGGCAAGCCGATTACCACGACGCCATTGTCTGTGGTTGCGATCCGAAAATCGCGGATATCATTCAGCGCGTCGAAGCGAGGCCGACGCCGGACCAAAACCTCCAGATCCTTAAGGGCGGCGTGGAGAGGCTCGACTAGTTCGAGCGCTAGAGCTGTCGGATCCATTCCGCGTCCGTTATCTGCAGGGATAAGAAGCGGATCCTCGAATGCTTGTCGGAGCCGGCTGAGTTGGGCGGATAGCGCGGGCTGGCTCAAATTAAGCCGTGCGGCCGCATGTGTGACATTTCGCTCTTTCAGCAATACGTCGAGCGATACGAGGAGGTTGAGGTCGATTCCCTTGATATCCATCGCACTTATATGTTTAGGTGCCATAAATCAGTTTCGAATATGCCATAGCGTATTCAAATCTCAAGTGCGCGATGGACAGTGCCAGCCGGGCCGAAACTACTTCGGGCTGAGAACGTGCTGTCAGCCATCGACGTGGATAACATCAAGGGCGGCAATGCGCGCGGCTTGTGCAAGAGATGTGTGAGGCTGATTTCGGCAACTCGGCGATCAAGGTGATCGCCAGATGCCTGATCCCCTGAAGGAATGGCACGGGCAGCAGGGCTCGAACCTACGACCTGCGGTTTTGGAGACCGCCGCTCTACCAACTGAGCTATGCCCGTACACGCGCGCTGCTATTTCACAAAGCCGATGAGAACTCAAGTGCCGTTTTGAGATGTGCCGACCGGAAGGGGCGGTCGCAGCCAACCAAGCCACAAAGCCCAGGTGCAAATCACGAGTTCAAGCCCGAAAGTCCAGTGCAGAACGAAGCTCAGGACCCAGTTCCCGTGCCTGGCCGGAACCGTGACGAGCTCAAAGGGATGATGATTGAATGGCGCCAGCCACATGATCGGCGATGCCACCGTGTCGAGCGCCATATGCAACATGGCTCCGGCAAAGAAGGCGGCGATCGATGGCAGATGCGGTGAACCGAGCAACCGACCGACTGAAAGGCTTACCGACCCAACCGTCGCCCAGAACAACGGCCAATGCGTGATATAGGCATGATGGTGGGTGCGACCGCCATCGATCAGGTGGAAATGAGCATGTCGATGTCCGGGATGACGCTGCCGAGCATGGCGGCGACCACGATGCCGGACGCTTCCGGCCACCGTCTTAGCGCAAGTCTTCCCAGAATATAGCCCGACGGGAGATGGGCGATCAGCATGCAAGGTCGTCTCACATTGATGCGACGACCGTGCCACCTCTTTGCGGCGTCATCTTTTCGGAATCTTGCAGAAACCTGGCATCTTCTGGCTACGATTTCCCGACCGGCGGCTTGTACGGTCCACCAGGCACGCCCCAGCCCCAGGCGGGCATCGGCTCGGTCTCCGGATCGCAGGTTTCGCCGAGATTGGAATTCATCTTGGCCAGCCGCGATCCCCATTCGACATAGCCCATGAAGGCGGAACGGAATTCCGGATCGTCGGGCAGGCCGACCTCGTCCGCCGCGTCGGCAAGAAGGTTGATCCAGCGCCGCCGCTGTTCCTCCGTCAGGTGCTTGCCGAGATGATGCATGACCATCTCGCGGTGGCCGCCATGCTTTTCGCTGTATGTCTTCGGTCCGCCAAAAACCTCGCCGATGAAGGCCGCGACATGCGCCGGATGATCCGGCGACATGTTCTTGAACACCGGGCCGACGATCGGGTCTCGCCCGACCTTGTCGTAGAAGGTCCGCGTCAGCCGGTTGAGCGCCTCCGCGCCACCGGCCCATTCGAACAAAGTCGGGACATCCTCGCGCATTGCCGATCCTCGTTCCGGAAGGGCCCCGACGATAGCGGCAAGGCCGGCCATGGCTCAACCTGCCTCAATGGCCAGTTGGCGCGCCGCGCTACAGTTTTGCCGGCGCCTCCGCCTCGGCATTGGCGGACGGCAGAACCCGGCAGTTGTCGGGTTTCGGCGACGATTTGCAGATGGTGGCGCCCGTCAACGCATCCACCGACTGGCGGCCGGTGGTGAGCCCGAACTTCGCCAATTCGTCCTGACTGAGCTCCCTGTGCTTGGCATATTGGGCCGACTGCATCGCGGCGAACAGGCCCGAGCCGATCGCCATCTCCTCGAGATAGGCTCTAACCTTTTCTTCCATGCCCATGGAGTGAATGAGGAAATGCGCATCGGCGCCAACCAGGCGCTTGGAGCCACCGGCGGTCATCACCGCGCAGGCCGCGTCGCATTCGGCGCCGGCGTCGATGGTGAGGCCGGTATGGAGACCATCCTTGGCCACGCACCCAGTGGCGCCCGGATCGCAATCGAGAAAATCCGTCCGGGCGACCGCGACATCCAGCCTGCGCTCGCGGATCAGCCGGCCGGCGGCGAGCGCACCCTGTATGTCGCCGCCCGGCGAGTTGACCACGACGGGCAGCCTGCGCCCGCCGACTGTGTCGAGCAGCTCGCGCAGCCTGTCGGGCGTGTTGGCAACGATCGTTCCTTCCGCCGAAATCCACTCCGGGCAATCGGGATTGCAGAGCGGGTTGCTGCCGCGAACCAGGACGAAGCGCATATCCTGCGCCTCCTTCGGCGGTGCAACCTCGACCTGCAGAGAGGCAGAAGCGGGATTGGCCTCGGCGGTCGCCATCTCGACCGGCCTGGCTTCGCCGCCCGCTGGTATTTCGCGGCAGTTCACCGGCGCCGGATCGCGCCGGCACACGCTTCCCGCCGTCATGATGTCGAGCGAATCGAGACTGGTGACGAGTTTCATCTCCAGCATGTCCTCTGGCTCGATCTGCCTTATGTCACTGGCCGGCGTCGCCTTCATAACCTCCAGCACACCCTGACCGATGCCCATTTCCCTCAAATAGGCCGAGAGCCGCTTCTCGACCGCCTTGCTCATCTCGAAGGTCTTGTAGCTGCCGGCGTTCTTGCGGCTGACGATTCTAGTGCCGAGGATCTTCTTCTTGCCGTTCACGATTTTGTAGGTGGTGCGGTAAAGCAGCTTTTCCCTGTGGTATGTCGTGGTGATCTGGTGGACGCCGAGAAAGGCCCACTCGCCGACGACGCGGCGCACGCCGCCGGAAAACATCAGCGGACAGGCCGAGTTGCACATCGCGCCGCTGTCATAGGCGATGCCGGAATACGGCGCGGCCTTGCCGTCATTGTCCCGGCAATTCTTCATCTCCGGCGAGCAGCCGGAAAACTCCGTCGTGCCTACGGCGATGTCGAGCTTGTTCTTGCGGATCATGCGGCCGAGCTGCAGCGCGGCATCGACATTGCCGCCCGGGGAATTGACGACGACCGGCAATTGCCGGCCGGCAAGCGTCTTCAGCAGGCGCCTGAGCAGGGCCGGCGTGCCGGCCTCGATGGTGCCTTCCGCAGAAATCCACTCGGGGCAGTTCGGCTCACAGCCAGGCGCGCTGCTGCGCACGACGGCAAAGCGCATCGGCGGACCAAGGTCGGGTGCCTCTTCCTTGGCTGCGGCGGTAAACGTGGCCAGCCCCACGGCAGCGGCCAAGCCCAGCCGGATCGGCCAGCGCCACCACCGAATGCTGTCTGAACGGCTTTCCCGAACCACGCTTGCAAAGCCCCCACGGGTACAACCCATACTAGTTGCAGCGATGTCGCTTGCAAACAGCTTTGAAAGGCCTGGCGCGATACTTCACCTTCGGAGCGCGGGAAACGAAAAAGGGCGGCCCGAAGACCGCCCTTTCCTTCTCGAACCGGCTGATGCCGGATCGATTATTCCTTGATGGTGACGACGATGCCGGCACCGACGGTGCGGCCGCCTTCACGGATGGCGAAGCGCAGCTTCTCTTCCATCGCGATCGGCACGATTAGCTCGACGTCGACGGTGATGTTGTCGCCGGGCATCACCATCTCGGTGCCGGCAGGCAGCGTCACGATGCCCGTCACGTCGGTCGTGCGGAAGTAGAACTGCGGACGGTAGTTGGTGAAGAACGGCGTGTGACGGCCGCCCTCGTCCTTGGTCAGGATGTAGGCCTCGGCAACGAACTTCTTGTGCGGCTTGACCGAACCCGGCTTGGCCAGAACCTGGCCGCGCTCGACGCCTTCACGGTCGACACCGCGCAGCAGCGCGCCGATGTTGTCGCCGGCCTGACCCTGGTCGAGCAGCTTGCGGAACATCTCGACGCCCGTGCAGGTCGTCTTGGTGGTCGGACGGATGCCGACGATCTCAAGTTCCTCGCCGACCTTGACCACGCCGCGCTCGACGCGGCCGGTCACGACCGTGCCGCGGCCCGAGATCGAGAACACATCCTCGATCGGCATCAGGAACGGCTTGTCCAGCGGACGAACCGGCGTCGGGATGTAGGCGTCGACCTGAGCCATCAGCTCGCGGATCGCATCCTCGCCGATGGTCTTGTTCGAATCCTCAAGCGCAGCCAGCGCCGAGCCCTTGACGATCGGAATGTCGTCGCCGGGGAACTCGTTCTTGGTCAGCAGTTCGCGAACCTCGAGCTCGACCAGCTCCAAGAGCTCGGCGTCGTCGACCTGGTCGACCTTGTTCAGGAACACCACGATCGAGGGCACGCCGACCTGACGGGCCAAAAGGATGTGCTCGCGGGTCTGCGGCATCGGGCCGTCGGCGGCCGAAACCACCAGGATCGCGCCGTCCATCTGCGCAGCACCGGTGATCATGTTCTTCACATAGTCGGCGTGGCCGGGGCAGTCGACGTGGGCATAGTGACGGTTGGCCGTCTCATACTCGACATGCGCCGTCGAGATCGTGATGCCGCGCGCCTTCTCTTCAGGCGCCGCGTCGATCTGGTCATAGCGCTTGTATTCGCCAAAATACTTCGTGATCGCCGCCGTCAGCGACGTCTTGCCATGATCGACGTGGCCGATCGTGCCAATGTTCACATGCGGCTTGGTGCGCTCGAATTTACCTTTTGCCAT
>NZ_RZSL01000287.1:0-7764 GCF_003997355.1 Mesorhizobium sp. M1E.F.Ca.ET.041.01.1.1
ACGCAGGACGGCATCGGATGCTTCCCGCTGGGGGAAATGCCCGATGCCCGGAAGTACATGCCGCCGGTAGCCGTTGTCGAACAGCGCCTCCCTGCCTTCGGACGTGGCGGGCGCGTTGCATGGATCGGCTTCGCCGTGAAGCACGAGCGTCGGAACACGGATCGCCGGATCGCCCCGCAGCCGCGCTTCCAGAGCCGCGCATGACGGGTCGGGCTCGGCGAGCCCCCAGCGCACCCGATAGGAATGCAGCACGACATCGGCCCAGTCGGGATTGTCGAACGCGGAGGCGGTAATCGCGAACGCTTCGTCGGAGATCGCCCCGCCGCCGGTCCAGATCGACCAGATGTAGCGCGTGAATGCCTTCCGGTCTTCCCGGACCAGTCGTTCGCCGCGCGGCAGCGCCATCAGCCAGTGATACCAGTAATTCTGCGCCTGGCCGAAGGATAGAGGCTGGTCGGGGTCGTTGGTTCCCCAGCCGACCGACAGAGCGGTGCAGGCCATAACGCGGTCCGGCGCGAGGCAGGCGGCGATATAGGCCGCCCGCGCGCCCCAGTCGTGTCCCACCATGGCGAAGCGCTCGATCCCGAGCACGTCGGCGAAGTCGAGCACGTCCCGGCCCAAGGCCGAAAGCTGACCGGACCGCATGGCGTCGGGATCGCGAAACCGCGTCGGCCCGAAGCCGCGCAGCCATGGCACGAGAACGCGATAGCCCGCTTCCGCAAGACCGGGAACAATCTGGTCCCACGTCCGGACGTCGTCGGGCCAGCCGTGAAGCAGGATGACGGGCATGCCGTCTGGAGGGCCGTGCTCTTCAAAGGCGATATCGAGCGAGGATGTGGTCGCGATCTTATGACGTGGTTCCGCTGGCATGACAGGAACCTACCGTTCACCTTTCCTCGTAACAAGCGATGCATTGCGATATCTGGCATCGTATAACACGATGCCTTATGGACCTGCGCGCACTTCACGCCTTCCGTTTCGTCGCGGAATGCGGCTCCACCCTCGGGAAATTAACGCCGAATGCTCAAGCCGGAACGGACCGGCCAAGCCGCAGGAAATCGCTGTCGAAGGGTATGTCCCTCGTCGTGCCGTCGGCGCCGAGGATGCGCAGCCGTCCTTGCGCGGCCGCAATGTCGCGCGGCGGCTCGCCGCCGGACAGAGGCATGGCGCCGATGACATGGCGGAAGGAGACGCTGCGCCCTTCCGTAAGGGCGAAGGCGGTCGCCACGCCTTCGTGCTTCAGCCAGTTGTCGCCGAGCGAGGCGGCATGGCCGACCGCGGCGCGGCCGTCCTCGATGCCGAGCACGCCGACATGGCGGCCGCTCCAGGGCGCGTAGTCGCGCCCGCCATTGCTGAACCACAGCATGGTGACCGGCAGCTCCGCCGGGTTCTTCAGCACCAGCACCAGATCCTGCTCGGCCCGCCGCGCCAGCGCCGTCCAGCCCGGCCCGCCGTGATCGGCCTCGACCAGGGTGATGAAATCCTCGCGCCGGTCTTCCATGCGGTAATCGCCGAGATCGGTGGTACCGCCGGCTGCGATCGGGAAATGGGCCAGATCGGTGGCGCGGGCGGGATAGGCGAAACGGAAGCGGCCGCGCGCCGGATCGGGCTCCAGCGGAGTCGCCGGCGTGACCGCCAGGCATTTTGGCGAGAAGGCCAGACGCCCACCGTCCTGCATCGCGGTCATCGGGTGGTGGGCGACGGAAATGGCGTCGGCCCCCCCGGAAAAGACGTGCTCCTGATAGAGGAAAGGATGGCTGTCGCGCAGGATAAAGATCTTGTCGACGGCGGCGCCCATGACCTTGCGGCGCAGCCGGAAGACGGCGCGCCAGCCGCCGGCAACGGCGCTGTTCTCGACGACATCCCATTCACTGTTGGCCGTCCAGCCATGCAGGGGCGCTGCCTCGACATCGCTGGTGGAAAACGGCGCGCAGAGGAAATCGCCGGAGAGGCGGACCGTGCCTTCGGGGAGGTTTTCCGGCAGGCTCTCGCGCGGCGAGCCGACCCAGGGCGCGCGGTGCAGCGGCTTCAGCCGGCGGCCGTCGGCCTCGACCTCCATGGCGGCGATGTGGCCGACGGCGAGATCGAGGGTGACGGAGATGCCCTTTGCGCCGATCGTGACCGTATCCATCGCTCAATCCCGCGAATCTTTGTGCAGCAGAAAAGCCTACCTGGCGCGGGCTGCGCAAGCGGCGCGACAGGCATTTTGCATCAGCGCCCACCCCTCCCCCTTGTGGGGAGGGTCGGCGAGCGGTCGGAGCAACGCGGAGATCGCTCGACGGGGTGGGGGTCCAACCAAAAGAATCTTTTTCGACCCCCACCCCGATCCGCTGCGCGGATCTGCCGGGTCCCCGCTGCTCCGCAGCGTCCCAGCGTTCGCTGGCCTTTCGTCGTGCCACCGGCACGACGAATTCGCTTTGCGAACCGGCCGCTCACCCCCACAAGGGGGAGGGTGGGCGCTCCGCTACTACCGCTTATACTCCCGCACCGGCGACTTCGTGCCGTCGGTGTAAGTCACCTGCACCGCCATCGATTTCACGTCGTCCTTGACCTTGAAATAGGGCTGGTAGTCGGCGGGAATCGCATAAGGGTCCTTGGCGTCGCAGGGCGGCATCTTGATTTCCTTGTCGAGCGCGGTGCCGTTCAGGCTGTAACGCACCTCCTTGATGGCGCAGCGGAAGGACAGCATCTGCGTGAAATAGACCAGGCCGTGGTTGCCGCTGGCGTCGAAGGCGATCCACGAAGTCCAGAACTGGTCGAGGATCTGCTTGTTGCCCTGCTGCAGGGCCGAATCCGGATCGAAGCGGATGTCGAACGGGCCGGTCTCGCGGCCCCTGATGTCGAGATATTTGATGCCGATAGTGGTGGCCGCGGTGCTGTCGGGCAGCTCGAAGCTCGGGTTCGGCATCGGCTTGCCGGTGCGCTGGTCGTTCATCGCCATCAGGCCGGTATCGGTGAACGGGCCAGAGTCGCCGAGCCGCCAGGAAATCGCCGTCGCCGGTTCGGGGAGCGAGATCGTCATCGACCAGCCGGCGTTGGAGCGCGTCGGCGTCAGCGTCGGCACGAAGCGCGACGGGTCGAGCACGTCGCCGAGCGCGGCCAGCCGGGTGCGGCTGCGGTCCAGCCAGTCGGCCAACTCCCTCTGGTCGACGAAATATTTGAGCAGGCCACCGTCCTTCTCGTAGGAGACGAATCTGGTCAGTGCCTGGGCTTCGCTGCGCTTGTCGGCGAGCGTCTGGCTGCCGAGACGATCCTCGGAGAACTCCTGCGCCTCGAGGAAGTAAGCCGGCGCATAGTCAGGGTTGGCGGCGATAAAGGCGTTGAGCTTGTCGAGCCGCTGGGCATCGTCGAACTGCAGGAGATGGACGAGCTTGATCGACGGCGCCTTGGCCTTTTCGGCGAGCTGGCCGAATACTTCGCGGGCACCGGCCTTGCCGTCCTGAACCCTGAGCAGCGTGGCAAAACGCGTATAGGGGTCGATGGCGTCGACATCGAAGCCGGCAAAGGCGAGATAGGCGCGCCGGGCATTCAGCATATCGCCCGCCAGCTCATAGACGCGGGCATTGTGATAGAACTCGTCGGGACGCTTGGGATCGGCGATCGCGCCGCCCTGCGCGGCGAGCTGGGCAAAGCCCTTGGCGATCGTGTCGATGGAGGCGGCGATCTGCTCGGTCGTCGCCTGCAGCTTTTCGGCCTGGGCCTGCTGCTGTTTCTGGCCGGCAGCCAGTGTGTCGGTCGTCTGCTTCACCGCCTCGACCGTCTTCTGCGTCTCGGCGCCCTGCGCGGTCTGCTGCTTCTGCGTCTCGGCAATCTGGTCGGTCGTCTGCGCCACCGTGTCGGTGGATTTCTTGACCGCTTCGACGGTCTTCTGCGTCTCAGTGACCGTCTTCTCGATCTTCGCCACCTTCTCGGAGACGATGCCCAGCGACTGCTGCAGCTCAGCCACCGCCGGCACCAGGGCGGCGATGACGCCGTTCTGCGAATTGGTCTCCTGCTGGACGCCATAGACGCCGCCGGCGATCGCGGCGGCGCTTGTTGCGAAGATCAGCGCCGGCATGGCCTTGGCCGCCAGCACCAGGCGCAGCACCATGGCGATGGCGATGATCGCCGCCGCGACGGCTGCGACGAGCGCGATATAGGCGGCAAAAGGCCCGAGCGGGTTGAGCACGTCGGACACCGCGCCGCTGAGGAAAGCGACGCTGCCCGCCCATTTGCCGGTGCGGCTGAGCGATGCCCGCATGAGCGAGGTCGTACCCGTGGCGATTTCCGACATGCCATTCCCCCCGAAATCCAAGCCGCGTGCATCATAGCGGCAAGGGGGTCGGGATGGCAAAGCGGGGGCTGAGCCGGTGCGGACGGCCCCATCCGCTGCAACGTTGCCGATTGGCGAAAGCCTAAGCAGCATCCGATTTCCCCCCTTGCCGGGGAGATTGGCAGCGTCGGCGTCGGCGCAAGCCTTTAAAACCTGGGCAAATGCCTTGTTATCGCCATTAACCAGTTGGACGCGGCACATGCGTTACGTTAGCGTCCTCGCATCTCAGCAACAGTTTTAGAACAGTCTTGTCCAGTCCCTTGCTTCTCCTCCATAAATTACTCGTCGCTTTTGCGTTTTTGCTGCTGGTTGCCGGCTGCACCACCGCGGCGCCGCCGGAAAGCGTGCTTGCCGTCCCGGCTCAGCCGCAGAAATATGCGGCGATCGTGGTCGACGCCTCGACCGGCAAGACACTGTTCGAGGTGAACTCGACGGCGCAGCGCTACCCCGCCTCGCTGACCAAGATGATGACGCTCTACATGCTGTTCGAGGCGCTGGAGAGCGGCCGCGTGAGCAAGGAGACGCAGATTCCGGTCTCCGACCACGCCGCCTCGCAGCCGCCGACGAAGCTGCGCTTCCGGCGCGGCGAGACGATCGACGTCGATTCCGCCATCCGCGCCATGGTGGTGAAGTCGGCCAACGACGTGGCGGTGGCTGTCGGCGAATATCTGGGTGGCGGCAGCGAGGACCAGTTCGCCGCCATGATGACCGCCAAGGCGCGCCAGCTCGGCATGGCGAGCACCAGTTTCCGCAACGCCTGCGGCCTGCCCGACGACGGCCAGGTGACCTCAGCGCGCGACATGGCGGTGCTGGGCATCGCGCTCGAGCACCGCTTCCCGCAGCATTTCCACTATTTCTCCGAGAGCGACTTCATGTTCCGCGGCCGGCTGGTGCGCGGCCACAACGACATGCTGGGACGGGTGCGCGGCGTCGACGGCATCAAGACCGGCTATATCCGCGCCTCCGGCTACAACATCGTCACCTCCTACAATGCCGACGGCAGGCACCTGATCGTGGTGGTGATGGGCGCCCAGAGCGCGCGCCAGCGCAACGACCATGTCGAGGCTCTGATCCAGCGGAGTCTCGCGCCGACTGTCGCCGATGCGCAGACCAGGCTGATGTATGCCGGGCAGCAGCCGGCCTCGCCGCTTCCGGGTGTGCCGGCGCCCGGCACGACGGCGCCAAGTTCGTCGCTGCCGGGTTTGGCGGCGTCCGATTTGCCGTCGCCGGATCTGGCCTCGCCCAGTTCGCCACTGCTGCCGGCGCAATAGAGCGTCGCGGCGGTGGAGAAAATCTGAGACGCCGGCGGGACAGCACCCCCCTCTGTCCTGCCGGACATCTCCCCCGCAAGGGGGGAGATTGGCAGACGTGAGGCCGGCGCACTCAATTCGCACTTTGGTGATTGGCGAAAGCTGGCGTGACATCTGATCTCCCCCCTTGCGGGGGAGATGTCCGGCAGGACAGAGGGGGGTGTGAAGGAACGCTACCTATCTCGCCTTGTGCCGGCCGGAGCGCAGGAAGCCGCCATTCGCGGGGCGGCTGAATATCGACGTGCCCTACCGCACCACCAAAACCGGGATCTCCGTCAGCGACACCACCTCCGCGGTCTGGCTGCCGAGCACCAGCCGGCCGAGGCCGCGGCGGCCGTGCGAGGCCATGACGATGAGGTCGCAGGCTTCCGCACGCGCCGTGTCGAGGATCGCTTCGGCCGGCGCCCTGTTTTCGATATGCAACACCTTCGTGCGTACGCCGAGCGCGTCAGCGTCGGCCCTGCACTTCTCCAGCACCTCGCGGGCATATTTGCGCGCGCTTTCCTCATAGTAGGTGAGCTCGTCGCCGGCGACATAGCCGGCCATGGCGCCGCCCCAGGCAAGCGTCGGGAACGGCTCGGAGACGGTGATGAAGGTCACAGTGGCGCCGAGGCCCTTGGCGAGCTCCAGGCCATGGGCGACGCCCTTGCCGGCGAGCTCCGAACCGTCGGTGGCGATGAGAATGTGCTTGTACATGGATCCCTCTTCTTGCGGGGCGATGCGCGCGCCCCAAGTGGCGGGCGCCTGACCGGTCACCCCGATATAGTTTTGCTAGCAGGCCAACCACAGAGGGCGGCTTGATCCGGATCAAGGCCAGCCGCCGGAGACGATTGCTCCAGCGGGGCTTGCCGCAAACGCATCCGGGCGCAGCTCAATTCCTCTCTCCGGGCCTGTCCCCAGAAGCGGCGGACAATCGCGGATGGCGCTCCCCCGCTCCGTCTCGGCTTCGCCGAGCCACCTCTCCCCGCTCTCGCGGGGGCGAGGAACCCAAGTTTGCAAAGGTCGCGCCCTCGGCGGTTAGCGTTTCCTCGCCCCCATGAAATGGGGGAGAGGTGGATCGGCGCGCAGCGCCGAGACGGAGCGGGGGCCTGCGCTGGCCTATGCGATTGCCAGCGGGCCAGCCGTGAGACATCCAGCCCATCACAAGAACTTGTTCCGTCACATGACCTTCACAGTCGCCATGGATATGCCGCGCCGGCTTGGCGTATCGTACCCGAAAGCCGAAGACAGGAGCACTGAGCATGGCCGGCGATCCCAAGGCATCCGCGCAGAAGCAAGCAGACGACGAGAACGAAAGCGGCGGCGAATATCTCGAGGCGGCCACCGTGCCGGAAGACGCGCATGAGGCGGCCGACGAGGTCCTCGAAGCGCCGGAGGTTCCGGATTCGGAGCCCACCCCGCCCGGCGCGACCAGGGCCAAGCCCAAGAAAAAACCCTCGGCGATCAGCGGCCGGAAGTTCCGCAAGCGCGACCTGGTGCGCATCGACGATCTGCGGCCCAGCCTCGCCGACCGCATCCGCGCCGACCATCCGGACCTGCCGCGCGGCGCCCGCGTCAGCCGCGCCGAGCTCGCCCGCTACCGCATGCGCTATATGGAGGAATTGCTGCAGCAGGAGCACGGCGAATTCTCCGAGCTCGACCGCCAGGTGGTGGAATCGATCGCGAGACAGGACACGATCTCGGAAAACTCGGAAGAGGAATTCGAGGAGCACCGCTCGTTTGCCGACCGCGTCTCCGACACCATGGCCGAGTTCGGCGGCAGCTGGTGGTTCCTGATCTCGTTCGCGGCCGTGCTTTTGATCTGGATCGGCCTCAACCTCGCCGAGGGCGCGACGAGCGCCTTCGACCCCTACCCGTTCATCCTGCTCAACCTGATGCTCTCCTGCATCGCCGCCATCCAGGCGCCGGTGATCATGATGAGCCAGAAGCGGCAGGAAGCCAAAGACCGGCTGCGCTCCTTCAACGACTACCGGGTGAACCTCAAGGCCGAGCTGGAAGTACGGCACCTGCACGAAAAGCTCGACTATCTGATCTCGCGCCAATGGCAGCGCCTGGCCGAAATGCAGCAGATGCAGCTCGACGCCATGCACGAGCTGACCGCGAAGAAGCAGAAGCGGGCGGCAAGGGGGGTGCGGAGGAGAG
>NZ_RZSL01000288.1:0-7731 GCF_003997355.1 Mesorhizobium sp. M1E.F.Ca.ET.041.01.1.1
CGACCGTTTCATGCTCTGTTTACGGAGCATGTGGGGACTTTAATCCCCGCCCGCCGCTTTCTTTTGCGACTACGGGCATGCGACCGGCCGAGACTTTGCCAGTCGCCGGCTCGCCAGCCGTCCAGATGCCGACGCTTGTCCGCTTTCAAACATGGCGCACGGAAACTGCTGGCGCGGCGCGGCCGATTTGCGTATCACTCCGCCGCCATTGGAGCCTCATCGATGTTCGAAAACCTGCAGCCCGCGCCCGCCGACAAGATCCTCGCCCTGATCGGCCTCTACCGCGCCGACACGCGCCCCGGCAAGGTCGACCTCGGCGTCGGCGTCTACAAGGATCGGGACGGCAAAACACCGGTGATGCGCGCCGTTCGCGAGGCGGAGAAGCGGCTGCTCGCCAGCCAGGACACCAAGACCTATCTCGGTCTTGCCGGCGATACCGGCTTCAACGCCGCGATGATCAAGCTTGCCTTCGGCGAGAAGGCGGATCTTTCGCGCATCCGCGCCGCACAAGCGCCGGGCGGATCGGGCGCGCTCAGGCTGGTGGCGGAACTTCTGCAGCGCACGCGCCCCGGCGCGACGGTCTGGCTGTCCGATCCGACCTGGCCGAACCACCTGCCGGTGATGCGCGCCGCCGGCCTCAAGGTGCGCGACTATCCCTATTTCGACGCCGCGTCGGGCGCCGTGCGCTTCGACGACATGGTGGCGGCGCTCAAGACCGCCAACGGCGGCGATATCGTGTTGCTGCATGGCTGCTGTCACAACCCGACGGGCGCCAATCTCGATGCGGCGCAGTGGGCCAAGGTCGCCGACGTGCTGCTCGAGCGCGACCTGCTGCCCTTCGTCGACATCGCTTACCAGGGTTTCGGCGAAGGCCTCGACGCCGATGCCGCCGGACTGCGGCTGCTGGCCGACAAGGTCCCGGAAATGGTCGTCGCCTCGAGCTGCTCGAAGAATTTCGCCGTCTATCGCGACCGCGTCGGCGCCGCGATGATCATGGCCAAGGACGGCGCGCAGGCGGATGTGGCGATGAGCCAGATGCTGGCGGCGGCCCGAGCGCTCTATTCAATGCCGCCGGACCACGGCGCGGCGGCCGTGCGCATGGTGCTGGAAGACGCCTCGCTCAAGAAGGACTGGGAAGCTGAGCTCGAAGAAATGCGACTGCGCATGCTCAGGCTGCGCGTCGCTTTTGCCGAAGCGTTGCGCCGGCAGTCCAACTCCGATCGCTTCGATTTCGTCGCCAGCCATCGCGGCATGTTCTCCCGCCTCGGGCTGACGGAAGCCCAAGTCGAGCGCCTGCGCACCGAACATGCCGTCTATATGGTTGGCGACAGCCGCATCAACGTGGCCGGCCTGCCGGAGGACAGCATGGACGATCTCGCCAAGGCGATCGTCTCGGTTCTCGACTGAAAACGGCGCAACTGTGGACAATAGGCTTTTGCCTACCGGCGGGATTGGTCGTCCGCCGCGCTTCGCGCTAGGGTTCACGGCATGAAACCCTCGAAGGATATCTCCCGGCTGATCGAGATCATGGCGGCGCTGCGGGCGCCGAAGACTGGCTGTCCATGGGACATCGAGCAGAATTTCTCGACCATCGCGCCCTACACGATCGAGGAAGCCTATGAGGTGGCGGACGCGATCGTGCGGGGCGATCTCGACGATCTGCGCGAGGAACTGGGCGACCTCTTGCTGCAGGTCGTCTATCATGCGCAGATGGCCGAGGAAGCCGGTGAGTTCGCGTTTGGCGACGTCGTCGAGGCCATCACCACCAAGATGATCCGCCGCCATCCGCATGTCTTCGGCGACGAGGAAGCGCGCAGCGCCGGCATGGCCAAGGGCATGTGGGAGAAGATCAAGTCGGCGGAGAAGGCCGACAAGCGCAACGCCCGCATCGCGCGCGGCCTCGACCCGGAGGACCACGGCAAGGGCTATCTCGACGGTGTGCCGGTTGCGCTGCCTGCCCTGACCCGTGCGCTCAAGCTGCAGGAGAAAGCGGCCCGCGTCGGTTTCGACTGGAGCGAGGCGGCGCCGATCCTCGACAAAATCGAGGAAGAGATCGGCGAGTTGCGCGAGGCGCTCGCCACGGGCGACGCAGCGCCCATCAAGGACGAGTTCGGCGACATGCTGTTTGCCGTCGTCAACCTCGGCCGCCATTTGAAGCTCGATGCCGAAGCCGCGCTCAGCGGCACCAACGAGAAATTCCGCTCGCGATTCCACTATGTCGAGCAAGCTCTGGAGGCCTCCGGCAGCTCGCTCGAGAGAGCGACGCTGGACGAGATGGAAGCGCTCTGGCAGCAGGCCAAAAGCGTAAAATAAGCAGCAGGTTAACTGCCTGTCTTGCGGTGCAGCCTGCTCTCGATTTCCTGCCTGGCGCTGTGGGTGGCCGTCAGCGAGAGGGTGACGCTGCCGTCCTCATTGTCGGTCCGTGAGACGACATCGCCGTTGCGGTAGAGCCAGTCGACCTGGCCGAGTTGGGCCGGGCTCAGCGTCACCGTCATTGTTTCGAGCTCGCCCGACACCCTGGTCTCGATGAGCGCCTTCAGCGCATCGATCCCCTCGCCGGTCGCCGCCGATATCGCGATCGGCGGCGCCTTGCCGCCGGCGCTCCCGGCAAGCAGGCGCTCGCGATTGCCCTCGTCGAGCAGGTCGATCTTGTTCCACACCTCGATCACGCGGCTGGTGTCGGCGGCATCGACGCCGAGATCGCCGAGGATGCGCTCGACATCTTCCGCCTGCGCTGCCGTGTCGGGATCGGAAATGTCGCGCAGATGCAGCACGAGATCGGCCTCGACGACCTCTTCCAGCGTCGCCCGGAAGGCCGCGACCAGATGCGTCGGCAGGTCGGAGATGAAGCCGACGGTGTCGGACAGGATGATCGGCGTGCCGTGCGGCAGCCGCACGCGGCGCAATGTCGGATCGAGCGTGGCGAACAGCATGTCCTCGGCCAGCACCCCTGCCCCGGTCATCCGGTTGAACAACGTCGATTTTCCGGCATTGGTGTAGCCGACGATCGCCACAACCGGAAACGGTACCTTCTTGCGCTTGGCCCGGTGCAGGTCGCGCGTGCGGCGAACCGTTTCCAGCTCTTGTTTCAGCTTGGTGATCTTATCCTGCAGGATGCGCCGGTCGGACTCGATCTGTGTTTCGCCGGGACCGCCGAGAAAACCGGCGCCGCCTCGTTGCCGTTCGAGGTGGGTCCAGCTCCGCACCAGCCGGCCCTTCTGGTAGTTGAGATGCGCCAGCTCGACCTGGAGGGTACCTTCCTTGGTCCGCGCGCGCTCGCCGAAGATTTCGAGAATCAGCCCGGTGCGGTCGAGCACCTTGGCGTTGAGTTCCTTTTCCAGATTGCGCTGCTGCACCGGCGTCAGCGGGTGATCGACGATGACCAGTTCCGCCTTGCGCTCCTCCACGATGTCGGCGAACTCCGCCACCTTGCCGCTGCCGAGCAGCGTCGCCGGGCGAGGGTCGGCGACCGTCACCACCGCGGTGTGGACCGGATTGAGATCGATGGCGCTGGCAAGGCCGACCGCCTCGTCGTGGCGGGCATCGGCCGAGCGACTCAGGCGCGGGCGGTTCGAATCGTCTTCGCCGCGGGGCTGGCGCGCAAGCACCGGCACAATGACAACCGTCCGGGTCGGATCCTTGGCCTCCGGCCCGAGCTGGTGTCCTTGCTTTCCGCGAACGCTGCGGTCCGCGTCCTTTTCACGTGCCAATCAGGCGCCCTGGCCTTCCTCGCCATCGAACATCTGTACCGGCTGGCTCGGCATGATCGTGGAAATGGCGTGCTTGTAGACGAGCTGGGAATGCCCGTCGCGCCGCAACAACACACAAAAATTGTCGAACGAAGTGACGACGCCGGTCAGCTTCACGCCGTTGATGAGGAAGATGGTAAGTGGATTTTTGCTCTTGCGAACTGAATTCAGGAACAGGTCCTGAAGGTTTTGCGATCGTTCCGCCATTGTTTTTGTCTTTCGCCGATCCCCTTCGGTCTGCGGCCCAATGCGCCAAATTACTCGGCACCTGTCAAGCACGCAAACCCCCTCTTGCCGCCTAAACGACAAGCAGAACGAGATAGTTGAGGTTCATTCCACCTTTGCGGTTATCAGGCCGGACTTTTTTCCGCAATGTCAAAAAATGCCTGCCGCAACGAAAGTGTCATAGAGCCGGGGTGGCCGTTTGCGATCGGCGCACCGTCGATTTCGACCACCGGCATAGCGATCGTGGTCGCGGAACTGATGAACGCCTCGCGCGCCGCCTTGGCTTCGGCGACCGAAAACCCGCGTTCTTCGATCCTCAGACCGAGCTTGGCGGCGACATCGAACAGCGTGGTGCGCGTGATGCCGCGCAGGATGCCGTGCTCGGCCGGCCGCGTCACCAGAACGCCGTCGCGGGTGACGATCCAGGCGTTGGACGAGCCGCCTTCCTTGACCGTGCCGTCGGCGTCGACGAACCAGGCCTCCTGGGCGCCGGCTTCCTTGGCCTTCTGCTTGGCCAGAACATTGGGCAGAAGGCCGGTGCTCTTGATATCGACGCGATCCCAGCGATTCTCCGGCACGGTGATCACCTTGATGCCGGTCTCCACGCGCTTGGCGGCGGCACCAGGATCGGCCTTGCGGGCGGTTATGACGAGGGCCGGCCTGATGCCTGCCCCTGGAAAGACGAAGTCGCGGCCGGCGACACCGCGCGTCACCTGCAGATAAACGAGGCCGTTGACGACGTGGTTGCGGCGCACCACCTCGCGCAGCAGCAGCGGCAGCACACCTTCCGAGACCGGCCAGGCAATCGACAGCTCCTTCAGCGAGCGCTTGAGCCGGGCAAGATGGCGTGGCATGTCTACGATAAAGCCGCGCGCCACCTCGCAGACCTCATAGACGCCGTCGGCGAACTGGTAGCCGCGATCCTCGATATGGACGCGGGCTTGAGCATGGGCGACGTAGCGCCCGTTGACATAGGCAATGCGCGGCATGGAAACCCCTCGGAGCTATTCGGCTGTCTTAGGCGATTCCGCCGCTGCCGTAATGAACAATCGGGTGGACCAAGCGATCCTGGAGCCGTTCAGCGTTTGAGAGGATCGCCGCCCCGCTCTGAGCATCGCAATTCCGGACGGAAAATCGCTGCGCACTTTTCCTGGAATTGCTTTAGACGCCGAGCGACTTCAACTTGCGGTGCAGAGCGGACCGCTCCATGCCGATGAATTCGGCCGTCTTCGAGATGTTGCCGCCGAAGCGGTTGATCTGAGCGACCAGATAGTCCTTCTCGAACTGCTCGCGCGCCTCGCGCAGCGGCAGCGCCATGATGTGCTGGTCCGACTGGTTCGGCGTGCGCGGCATGACATCGCCGATCTCGGAGGGCAGAAGGTCGGCGGTGATCGGCGCATCAGCGTCGCCGCCGCGGGCCAGGATCATCAGCCGCTCGACATTGTTGCGCAACTGGCGGACGTTGCCCGGCCAGTTATGCGCCTGCAGAACGGCTAAAGCGTCGTCGCCGATGCGGCGCGGCTTGATGCCGGCCTGGCGCGCGATCTGCTTCATGAAATTGTCGACGAGATACGGGATATCCTCGCGCCGCTCGGCGAGCCCCGGCACCATGACCGGAACCACCGCCAGGCGGTGGTAGAGATCCTCGCGGAAACGGCCGTCGGCGATCATCGCCTCCAGGTTCTGCGAGGTGGACGAGATGATGCGGACGTCGACCTTGACCCGCTTGGTGCCGCCTACCCGCTCGAACTGCTGCTCGACCAGCACGCGCAGGATCTTGTTCTGCGTCTCGCGCGGCATGTCGGCGACTTCATCGATGTAGAGGATACCGCGATGCGCCTCCTCCAGCGCGCCGACCTTGCGCTCGGTGCCGTTCGATTCGGTGCCGAACAGCTCGATCTCCATGCGCTCGGGTGTGATGGTGGCAGCGCTCAAGGTCACGAAAGGTGCGTTCTTGCGTGCCGAGAGCGCGTGGATGGCGCGCGCCGTCAGTTCCTTGCCGGAGCCGGACGGGCCGATGATCATGACGCGGCTGTTGGTCGGCGCGACGCGCTCGATGGTCTGCCGCAACTGGCTCATCGCCGACGACATGCCGATCAGGTCGAAGGTCTCGCCGCTGCGCAGCTTGAGATCGGAGACCTCGCGCCGCAATTTGGACGTCTCCAGAGCGCGTTCGGCGATCAGGATGAGGCGGTCGGCCTTGAACGGCTTCTCGATGAAATCATAGGCGCCGCGCCGGATGGCCGAAACCGCCGTTTCGATGTTGCCGTGGCCGGAGATCATCACCACCGGCATGTTAGGATGCATCGTCTTGATCTCGTCCAGCAGCGCCAGACCATCGAGGCGCGAGCCCTGCAGCCAGATATCGAGGAAAATCAGCCGTGGCGCCCGATCTGCGATTGCTGCCAGCGCGCTGTCGGCATCGTGTGCCGTGCGGGTTTCGTGACCTTCGTCGCTCAGGATACCGGCGACGAGTTCGCGGATGTCTTCCTCGTCATCGACGATGAGAATGTCAGACGCCATTACCGACCTTTTCAGTTTCTCGTTCGTGTTCATTGCGGCCTTCGCCGCGTGGCGGCACGGCTACGACCGCCGCCGGCGGCAGGATGATCGAGATCATCGCGCCCCGGCCGCCGTGGAAATCCGGCGGCGCGTCGTGCAATTCGAGCCGGCCACCATGGTCCTCCACGATCTTCTTGACGATAGCGAGGCCAAGGCCGGTGCCTTTTTCGCGCGTCGTCATATAGGGCTCGAGCAGCCTCTGCCGATTCTCGCGCGGCAGCCCTTTGCCGTTGTCGATAACGTCGATTCTTATGGCGCTATCTTGGCGCCCGGCTTGAATCCGGATTGTGCCGTCGGAACGGTCTTTCGCATCAAGTCCGTCTATGGCCTCGGCGGCGTTCTTGATGACGTTGCCGAAAGCCTGCGCCATCAGGCGGCTGTCGAACGTGCCCTTCAGCGGCTCGTTGCCGAAATCGCGCTCGAAGGCAATGTCGGAGCGGCTGACCTCCACCAGGAACGACGCCTCGCGCAGCGATTCGCGCAGATCGATGACTTTCATCTCCGGCTTCGGCATGCGGGCGAAGGCCGAGAATTCGTCGACCATGCGGCCGATGTCCTCGACCTGGCGGATGATGGTGTCCGTGCACTGATCGAAGACCTCGCGGTCCTCGGTGATGACCTTGCCGTAACGGCGCCTGATGCGCTCGGCCGAGAGCTGGATCGGCGTCAGCGGATTCTTGATCTCATGAGCGATGCGCCGCGCGACGTCCGCCCAGGCGGACGAGCGCTGCGCCTGAACCAGATCGGTGATGTCGTCGACGGTGACGACATAGGATTTTTCTTCTGCGGCCTCGTCTTCTGCCTCGACTGTGACCTGGACATTGAAGGTCCGTTCCATGCCGGCGCGGAAGAAGGTGACCTGCTCGCGATAGACCGGCTTGCCGGACTGGCGGCCGATCTCGAAGACGCGGCCGACATGCGGCAGGATGGCCGACAGGTTCTGTCCGAGCGCGGCACTTGCCGAGATCGCGAGCATCGTTTCGGCCGAGCGATTGACGATGGTGACGATGCCGTACGGATCGACGCCGATGACGCCGGCGGTGACGCCTGCCAGCACTGCCTCCGAGAAGCGCCGCCGCTCGTCGATCAGATCCTTGGCCGACAGCAACTCGTTGCGCTGCGATTTGAGCTCGAGGATCATGTTGTTGAAGGTGTCGCCAAGCGAGGCCACATCGCCGTCCGAATGGCGTACGGG
>NZ_RZSL01000289.1:0-7728 GCF_003997355.1 Mesorhizobium sp. M1E.F.Ca.ET.041.01.1.1
TCACCGACCCTCCCCACAAGGGGGAGGGTAAAGTGCTGCGCAACAGCTCACGCTTTGCCAATTTTTGCCGCCTTGCCCTTGTCGATCCACCACAGCGCTTCGACCGGAAAGCCGAAATCGGGTTTCTGCTCGGGAAAGCCGAACATATCCCAATAGGCGCTTCGGTGATTCGCCAGATACCAACTTGGAATCCAATCGCGCCGCGCGCGCAAGACCCGGTCGAGCGCCCGCATTGCCGCCGTCAGGCTTTCGCGGTCCTTGGCGGCGCCGACGGCATCGATCAGCGCGTCGATCGCAGGGCTCGATGTTCCCGGCAGGTTGCGCGAGCCCGAAACGGACGCGCTTCGCGAATGGAAGAAGATCTCGAGGTCATCGCGGGTCGGAGTCGCGCTGAACGAGAAGGCGGCGGAGATCAGGTCGAAATCGAACGTGTTCTGCCGCAATTGATACTGCGCCGCGTCGACCAGCCGGATGGAGGCATCGATGCCGACAGCCTTCATGTTGTCGACCCAGGGCGAGTAAATCTGCACGAACGCTTCGTCGTCGACGAGGATTTCGGCCGACAGCCGCCCGCCCTTGTCGTTCGTGACGAACTCACCGGACCGCTTCCAGCCGGCCTCGGCGAGAAGCTTGACCGCCTTGCCCAGCAATTGACGGTCGCGGCCGGAGCCGTTCGACATCGCCTGGGTCACGGCTTCACCGAAAGCCTCCGGCGGAATCTTGTCTCGCAGCGGCTCCAGCAGTGCGAGTTCCTGCGGCGACGGCACGCCTTCGGCGCGAAAATCCGATTTCTCGAAGCAAGACTGCGAGCGCTCGTAGGAGCCGTAGAAGAAATTGCGCCGCGTCCATTCGAAGTCGAAGCAGAGCCCGATCGCCTGCCGAACACGGGAGTCCCGGAACTGTTCCCGCCGCTGATTGACGGCGGTGGCCTGCATGGAAGGCACCTTTTCCGCCGGGAATTCGTGCTTCACCACCTTGCCGGCCGTGACGGCCGGAAAATCGTAACCCGTTGCCCATACACGCGAAACGGATTCCTCCCTGTAGAGGATCTCGCCCTTCTTGAACGCTTCGAATGCGGCGTTGCGGTTCTGATAGGATTCGATGCGGATGCGCTGGAAATTGTTCTGGCCGCGATTGACCGGGAGATCGTTGCCCCAATAGTCGGTCACCCGCTCGTATTCGATCCAGGTCCCGGCTGACCAGCGGCCGACCTTGTAGGCGCTGGAACCCAACGGAGGGTTCATCTGCGAGGAATCGAAGGGATTGGCCGTGTAGAAGGCTTTCGACAGGATCGGCATCTGGACGATGTTGAGGATCGTGCGGGAGGCTTGCTTGCCCGAGAATTTAAGCTCCAGCGTGTGCGCGTCCACCGCCACCGCATCCGCCAGATGTGTCAGCGACAACGCGTAGTCCGGGTGCCCCTTGTCCTTCAGCAACTTGAAGGTGAAGGCCGCATCATCGGCCGTCAGCGGCGTGCCGTCATGGAAGCGGGCCTGCGGGCGCAGCGAAAAGGTGAAGCCGTTGCGGTCGTCGGAAATCATGACGTTTTTGGCGATCAGCCCATAGACGGCGTCGGGCTCGTCGAGCGCCCGCACCATCAGCGCATCGAAGCACATTTCCATGCGCTGCGGCGCGTCGCCCTTGGGGACGAATGAGTTCAGCGTGCTGAAGGTCAGCGGGGTCTGGTTCGCCCCCCAGTTGAATGGCAGGAAGTTGAACGTGCCGCCTTGCGGCGCATCGACATTGACATAGTCGAAATGCGTGAAATCCGGTTTGTATTTCAAATCGCCGAAAGCCGACAGGCCATGCAGTTTGACGCCGGTCGGCGTCTCGGCAAAGGCGCGGCCGGGGAGCAGCGATGCGGCCGCCGCCGCCGTGCCGAGTGCCAGGAAGTCGCGACGAGGGAGCATTTTCTGCCGCCCCATCAATTGAGGCCCTTGTACTTGGCGGCCAGCGCCTTCTCTTTCGCTGTGTCGACCCACCAGGAGTCGATATCGGCGCCTCGGTAGGCAGGCTGCTTTTCAGGCATGCCGAACTTGTTCCAATAGGCGAGCCACACCACCGCGCGATAGTATTGCGGAACGACATAGTAGTTCCACAACAGCACCCGATCGAGCGCGTGGGTAGCGGCGACGAGATCGTCGCGGTTGGCGGCGAAGATGATATGGTCGACAAGCGCATCGACGACCGGGTTCTTGATGCCGGAATAGTTGCGCGATCCCGGCGTGTCCGCCGCCTTCGAGCTCCAGAAGTCGCGCTGCTCGTTGCCGGGCGATTCCGACTGTCCGAGCTGGCCGATGATGACGTCATAGTCGAAATTGTTGCGGCGGTTGATGTACTGGGTCGGATCGATGATCCGCAGCGTGGCATCGACGCCGATCTTGCGCAAATTGGCGATCCAGGGGCTGGAAATCACCTGGTCGGTGTCGCCCGAACCCAGTATCTCGACCTTGAACGGCTCGCCGGTCTTGGCGTTCACCATCTTGCCGCCCTTGATCACCCAGCCAGCCTTGGCAAAGTGGTCGACCGCCTGCTTCAGATATTTCCGTTCCGCCTGCGGCGAATCATAGACCGGCAGCTTGAATTCCTGCGTGAACAACTCCGGCGGCAGCTTGTCGCGATACTTCTCCAGGATTTCCAGTTCCTTGCCTTGCGGCAGCCCGCTCGACGCCAATTCCGTGCCCTGGAAATAGCTCTGGGTGCGCGTGTTCGAATTGTAGAACAGCGTCCGGTTCATCGTCTCGAAGTCGAACGGGTAAGTCAGCGCGGCGCGCACCAGCCGATCCTGGAACAGAGGGCGCCGCTGGTTGAGCATGAAAGCCTGCATCGGCTCCGGTGAGGTGGTCTTGAACTCCTGCTTGATGACGTCGCCGGACTTAGCTGCGGGGAAATTGTAGAATGTCGCCCAGCGCCGTGAGCTGTTCTCCGGCTTGATATCTTGAAGTCCGCCTTTGGTGAAAGCCTGCCAGGCGGCATTGTCGTCCAGGATATAGGTGAAGCGCTGGGTGTCGAAATTCTCGCGGCCGATCTTCACCGGCAGCTTGGCGCCCCAATAGTCGGGCACGCGCTGCCAAACGATCTCCGAGCCCGGCTTGAAGCTGGCGATCTTGTAAGCGGCGGAGCCCAGCGGCGGCTCGAGCGTCGATTTGGTGATATCGCGCTTCTTGCCGCTGGCGTCGGTGCCTTCCCACCAGTGCTTCGGCAACACGACGAGGTCGCCGAGGATCTTGGGCAGTTCCCGATTGCCCTTCTGGTTGAAATGGAACTCGACCTCGCGGTCGGAGACCGCAACAGCGTTGGTCACATTCTCGAAGTACCGGCTGTACATCGGGCTGTTGGCCTTCAGCACCTGGAACGACCAGATCACGTCGTCGACGGTGATCGGCTGGCCGTCATGCCATTTCGCGCGCGCGTCGAGCCGGTAGGTCGCGGACGAATAGTCCGACGTGTATTTATAGGCCTCGGCGATCAGCGGATGGCTGACGCTGCCTTCGTCCGTCGCCTGATCCATCAGCGTGTCGTAGAGCAGTCCGCCGCCGAACTCTGCGAAGCCGGCGGCCGGCGCACCCTGCACGATGTAGGGGTTGAAGCTGTCGAAGGTGCCGGTAACCACGGAATTGTAGGTTCCGCCCTTCGGCGCGTCCGGATTGACGTAGTCGTAGCGCTGGAAATTGTCGCCGTATTTGGAGGGGCCGATCAGCGAGGAGGTGGTGTGCCATTCGTCGGCGAAGCCGGCCTCAAGGCTCGCGGCGAAGGCGACCGCCAGCATCGATGCGAATAATGTCCGGGAGCGGCCAACCGTCATGCGTTCTCCTCGTCGCGAACCTTTGAGCGTTGACGCAATTCCGGACGGAAAACCGGTTCCCACTTTTCCTGGAATTGCTCTGCCCACCGGCAATCTAGATCATTTGACGCCGGTGAAAACCGCAAGCGCCGGCTTTTGTCGCCGCATATGCGGTTTTCCTAACAGAAAAGCCGGGATGAACCCGGCTTTTCCAAGGAAGTCTCTATGACAAATTGTTTATTGAGCGGGTGCA
Organism: Mesorhizobium sp. M1E.F.Ca.ET.041.01.1.1; assembly: GCF_003997355.1. Taxonomy (NCBI): domain Bacteria; kingdom Pseudomonadati; phylum Pseudomonadota; class Alphaproteobacteria; order Hyphomicrobiales; family Phyllobacteriaceae; genus Mesorhizobium; species Mesorhizobium sp. M1E.F.Ca.ET.041.01.1.1. Next base: position 4,038 of record NZ_RZSL01000289.1, read on the forward strand.
GCCGGCTTGGCTGGAGCGGCGCCTTCCGCCGGTTTCGCCGGTGCCGCACCTTCCGCGGGCTTGGCGCCTTCGGCAGGCTTGGCCTCGGCCGATGCACCCGGCTGCGGCAGCGGCTTCGGATTGTCCGACAGCGTGCGCAGATAGGCGATCACGTTGGCGCGGTCTTCATCCTTCGGCAGGCCGGCGAAGCCCATTGCCGTGCCCTTCACGAACTTCTTCGGCGAAGTGATGAAGTGGTTGAGGTTGTCGTAGGTCCACTTTTCGGCGCCGCCCTTCGAAAAATCCTTCATGCCGGCAGAATAGGCGAAGCCCTCATGCTCGGCGACGGGCCGGTCGACGATGTCCCAGAGGTCCGGGCCGACTTTGTTCGGGCCGCCCTTCTCGCCGGAATGGCAGGCCTGGCACTTCTTGAAGATGGCGGCGCCCGCCTCGGCATTGGCAGCAGCAAGCAGATCGGCGATCGGCTTGGCTTCGGCGCCCGGGGCGGCGGCGCCACCGCCTTCGGCCGGCTCCTGGGCCTCGATGGCGAAGCCGGGCTTCTCGGGCGCGGGGGAAGCAAACAGCGCGTTGGACACGATGCCCACGGAAAAGACGACGAAGCAGGTTCCGAGGAATCCGCCGAGCAGCTTGTTGACTTCGTTGGAATCCATACGCCCCTTGCTCCCTTTTCCGGCGGACCGTCCCGTCCACTCCGTCCGTCGGTATCGCTAAAGGCCCGGGAGGGCCAGTCAAATCGCGCGGAAACTAGGTCTTTTGCTTCGGCGTTGCAACACCTATAAGGGCGCTTCCAGTGAGACCTTTTGCCACTTTTCCATCCGCTTTCCCGGCCGTCCCGAAGTCCCATGTCGACATTGATCCTGATCCCCGCCCGCATGGCCTCGACGCGCCTGCCGGGCAAGCCGCTGGCCGACATCGCCGGCGTGCCGATGATTGTCCATGTCGCCCGCCGCGGCGCCGAGGCCGGGCTCGGCCGCGTGGTGGTGGCGACCGACACGGAGGCTGTGGCGCAAGCGGTGCGGTCGCATGGTTTTGAGGCGGTGATGACCCGTGCCGACCACGAATCGGGTTCCGACCGCATCTTCGAAGCCCTCACCGCGCTTGATCCGGAGAAAAAGGTCGAGACGATCGTCAACGTTCAGGGCGATCTGCCGACCATCGATCCTGAAATCATCGGCGCATCGCTGCGGCCCTTCACCGATGCCGCGGTCGATATCGCCACGCTTGGCGTCGAGATCGTCCGCGACGAGGAGAAGACCAATCCGAACGTGGTCAAGATCGTCGGCTCGCCGCTCTCCGCGACGAGGCTGAGGGCGCTCTATTTCACCCGCGCCACGGCGCCTTGGGGGGAGGGGCCGCTCTATCACCACATAGGCCTCTACGCCTACCGCCGCGCCGCGCTCGAGCGGTTCGTGGCGCTGAAGCCGTCGCCGCTCGAGCGCCGTGAGCGGCTGGAGCAACTGCGGGCGCTGGAAGCCGGCATGCGCATCGATGCCGAGATCGTCCGGTCGCTGCCGCTCGGCGTCGACACGCCCGACGACCTGGAGCGCGCGAGAAAGATCCTATCAAACTGAGATCCGTAAGAAAGACATCGGCGTATGCCTGAAAAGACCAACAGAATCGCCTTCCAGGGCGAGCCCGGCGCCAACTCCGACACCGCATGCCGCAACATGTTCCCATCAATGGAGCCGTTGCCCTGCCCGACCTTCGAGGATGCCTTCAACGCGGTGGAGACCGGCAAGGCCGATCTCGCCATGATCCCGATCGAGAACACGATCGCCGGGCGCGTGGCCGACATCCACCATCTTTTGCCGGAATCGCGGCTGCACATCGTCGGCGAGTATTTCCTGCCGATCCACTTCCAGCTGATGGTGCTGCCCGGCGTCAAGCGTGAAGAGATCAGAAGCGTGCACAGCCACATCCACGCGCTCGGCCAGTGCCGCAAATACATCCGCAAGAACGGCTGGAAGCCGGTGGTGGCAGGCGACACGGCGGGCTCGGCCAAGATGGTCTCCGAGGTCAGGGATCGCACCATGGCCTCGCTGGCGCCCGCGCTCGCCGCGGAGTTCTACGGCCTCGACATCATCGAGAGAAATGTCGAGGACACCGACTCGAACGTCACCCGCTTCGTCGTGCTGACCAAGAACAAGCAGTGGGCCGGGCGCCCGTCGCCGGACGCCAAGATGATGACCACCTTCATCTTCCGCGTCCGCAACGTGCCGGCCGCGCTCTACAAGGCCATGGGCGGCTTCGCCACCAACGGCATCAACATGACCAAGCTCGAGAGCTACCAGCTCGGCGCCTTCACCGCGACGCTGTTCTATGCCGATATCGAAGGCCACCCCGACGATCCGCTGGTGAAGCTCGCGCTCGACGAATTGCGCTTCTTCTCGCGCGAGATGCGCATCCTCGGCGTCTATCCGGCGAGTGCGTCGCGCGAGCAGTGGAAGGTCGCGGACTAAAGCATGTCTCCCGAAAGTGGTAACCGGTTTCGGGACAAAGACATGCGAAAAATCAAAAACCTAAAGCGCATGGAGCGAGCTGAAAGATCGCGACGCGCTTTAGGCCCGCAACGCGTTAAAATCCGAGCGGCACGTAGTCGATCTCCATGAACGCCTCGACCTCCGGCACCCAGCGGTCGCGCACGAACGCGACATGGTCGGGATGCTCGTTGTACCTGGTGTAGGCGGCCTGGTCGGCGAACTCCATCGAGAAGCCGAAGTGATAGTCGTTCTTGGGGCTCACCTGGCGCAGCTGCTCGAAATGCGCCACGCCCTTGATCGCGGTGAGGATCTTCTTGGCATCGTGGAGGAACCGCTTCGCCTCCAGCGAATGCGGCGGATGCTTCAGCGTGAACACGACAGTGTGACGGATCATTTTTCGGCCCCTGCTTCTATTCGCTGTCGACCCAGGCGCGGATAAGATGGTGGGCGATCGCCCCCTTCGGCGGCGTGATCAAGCCACCGGCATGTGTCCTGTCCAGCATCGAGCGCACCTCATCGCGGAAAAACCAGCGGCAGTCCTCCAGCTCGTTGAGGTCGGCCTGGATATCCTCGTTGAGCGGCTCGCCGAAGCAGCCGATCATCAGCGAATAGGGAAACGGCCAGGGCTGGCTGGCATGGTAGACGACGCGGCCGAGCCTTATGCCGGCCTCCTCCAGCGTCTCGCGGCGCACTGCCGCCTCGATCGTCTCGCCAGGCTCGATGAAGCCGGCAAGGGCCGAATACATGCCCGGCGCGAAATGCCGACCGCGCCCGAGCAGGCATTTCTCTGGCGTCACCGTCAGCATGATCGCCACCGGATCGGTGCGCGGGAAATGCTCTGTGCCGCAGGCCGGGCAGTGCCGCCTGTAGCCGCCGGCACGCATTTCCGAACGGTTGCCGCATTTCGAGCAAAAACCGTGACTGGCGTGCCAGGCGAGCAGCGCCGCGCCTTGCGCCAGCGCGCCGGCGGCCGCATCGTCGATCAGCCCCTGCATATAGACGGAGCGGTAGTCGATCGCCTTGACCGTCTCCGGCAATTCTTCCGGTTCGATGCCGGCGGGCACGGCAAGTACCGGACCGCTGTCCGAAAAGCCGAGCAGCACGCCGCGGTCGAGCGAAACCTCGAAGGGTTGGCCTTCCGCCGCCTCGAACCACGGGGCGAACCTGCCGTCGCTGAGCTTCAGATAGAGCCTGCCGCCACGCAACAGCAA
>NZ_RZSL01000028.1:0-23749 GCF_003997355.1 Mesorhizobium sp. M1E.F.Ca.ET.041.01.1.1
TCCCGGCCCTGCGGGCCACCCTCCCCCCAAGGGGGAGGGGAGCGCTGGCTTCAGTCCGAAACCGGCGTGTTCTCGTCGACGTCGACGCGGAAATTGCCTTCGAGGATCTCGGCCTTCTTCTTCTCGACCAGGTCCTTGACCTCACCCGGCAGCGTCTTGTCGAACTTGTGGTAGGGCGCCAGATAGGAACCGCCCTTGGCCATGCGCGAGAAATCGCCGTAGTCCTGCGCCGTGAAGACGCCGGCCTTGACCAGCTTGATCGCCTGCTCGACCGTCGGATACATGTCCCACACCGGGCCGGTGATGACCGTGTCGGGGCCGAGGCTCGACTGGTCGGACATGTTGGAGATGGCGAGAATCTTCTTCTCCACCGCGGCCTCGATGACGCCGAAGCGCTCGGCATAGATGACGTCGACGCCGGCATCGATCTGCGCCACCGCCGCTTCCTTGGCCTTTGGCGGATCGAAGAAGGAGCCGATGAAGGCGACCTTCTTCTTGACATTCGGGTTGACCTCCTTGGCGCCGGCGAAGAAGGCGTTGACCAGCCGGTTCACTTCCGGAATGCCCATCGCCGCGACAGCGCCGACCGTGCCCGACTTCGACATCTTGCCGGCGATCATGCCGGACAGATAGGCCGGCTCATGGATCCAGTTGTCGAAGACGCCGAAATTGGGTTCGGCCGGACCGGCGCCGGAGCCGAACAGCCAGGCGGTCTTCGGGAACTGCTTGGCGGTCTTTCGCGATTCGCGCTCGGCGGCGAAGGCATCGCCCAGCACCAGTTGGTAGCCGCCCTGCGCATATTCGCGCATCACACGGCTGAAGTCGGCGGTCTGCACCTTTTCCGACCATTTGTATTCGATGCTCAGCTCCCTCTGGGCCTTCTGCAGGGCGACATGGATCTGGTTGTCCCACGGCTCCTCGATCGGCGTGGCGAAGATCGCCGCCACCTTCAGCTTCTTGTCCTTGGCGAAAGCCATACCGGGCAGCGCGGCCGCCGCGAGACCGAGCGCGCCGAGTTCCAGCACGTTGCGCCGCGACAGGCCGGCGCGTTGCGATTTGCTATGATCGTTTTCCATTGAAGTGCCCCTCTGTTCGACAGCCGTGTCGAGCCGGCCGTTCAAAAAAATGTCAGACGCCAGGACTATGGAACGGCGTCTGAGTTTTGTCCACATGGTCAAATTTGGCCGTCGATCGTTGTGTGTAAGCCGAGAAGATCGGCGGGACAGCACCCCCCTCTGGCCTGCCGGCCATCTCCCCCGCAAGGGGGGAGATCAGCCGTCATGACGGCCTTCGCCAATCTCGGACTTCGCAAGAGCAGCGAAGCGCCAGATCTGCCAATCTCCCCCCTTGCGGGGGAGATGTCCGGCAGGACAGAGGGGGGTGCGAAGGAACTCCGGCGCTTGTTCCGGATAGCTGTACTATCCCTCCCAGCGCCCCGTCTCCGCAAACCTTCTCAACATCGGCGCCGGCTCGAAGATCGGCCGCCCTGTCCTTGCGTGCCAGTACCCCAGCCGCTCGACAATCTTGCCCGCGCCTTCGAGCCCGGCCCAGAACATCGGCCCGCCCTTGCCGACCGGAAAGCCGTAACCATTGGCCCAGACGACATCGATATCTGACGCCCGTGCAGCGATCCCCTCCTCGAGGATCTTCGCGCCCTCGTTGACCAGGGGATAGAGCGTGCGCTCGATGATCTCCTTCGCGCCGATTTCGCGCCGCGCGATGCCCAGTTCCGCCGCCTTGGCGCGGATCAGCGCCTCGACGTCCGGGTCCGCCACCGGCTCGCGCGAGCCGCCCTCGTAGCGATACCAGCCGCGCCCGGTCTTCTGGCCGAAGCAGCCCTGCTCGCACAGCGTATCGGCAATCACGGCCGTCTGGCCGCGCGCCTTGCGGTTGCGCCAGCCGATGTCGAGGCCGGCGAGATCGCCCATCTGGAACGGCCCCATCGGCCAGCCGAAATCGGTGAAAGCCTTGTCGACCTGACTTGGCGTCGCGCCTTCGAGCAATAGCGCTTCGTTCTCAGCGCCTCGCGCGGACAGCATACGGTTGCCGACGAAGCCGTGGCAGACGCCGACGACGACCGCCACCTTGCCGATGCGCCGCGCCAGATCGGTGACCGTCGCCAGCGCATCCGGCGCGGTTTTCTCGGCGCGCACGATCTCCAGCAGCTTCATGACATTGGCCGGCGAGAAGAAATGCATGCCGAGCACGTCCCGCGGCCGCGAGGTCGAGGCGGCGATTGCGTTGACGTCGAGATAGGAGGTGTTGGTGGCGAGGATGGCGCCGGGCCTGGCGACGGCGTCGAGCCGGCCGAACACCTCCCTCTTCACCGCCATGTCCTCGAACACGACCTCGATGATCAGGTCGCAACCGGCAAGGTCGGTATAGTCGGTGCTGCCCTTGAACAGGCCGAGCCGCTGCTGCCTGGCCTCTTCGCTCAGCGAACCTCGGCTGACCGAGACGGCATAGTTCTTCTCGATCGTCGCCATCCCGCGCTGCAGCGCTTCCTCGCTCGTCTCCAGCAAGGTCACCGGGAAACCGCCATTGACGAAGGCCATGGCGATGCCGCCGCCCATCGTGCCGGCGCCGATGATGCCGACGCGGGCAATATTGCGTCGCTGCAGATCCTTGCCCGGCACCTTCGCCGCCTCGCGCTCGGCGAAGAACAGATGCCGCTGCGCCCGCGACTGGTCGCCGGAAACGAGTTTCAGGAAGAGCTGGCGCTCGGCAGCCAGCGCTTCGTCGAAAGGCCGGCTGATCGCGTTGCGGACTGCCTCGGCGCAGGCAAGCGGCGCCTCGAGTCCGCGCGCTTTCTTGGCGAGTTCAGCCGCCCGGGCGTCGAAGGCGGCGAGATCGGTTTCGGCAAGGCGGTCGTTGCGGTCGCGAACCGGCACGAACGGACCGCCTCGATCGGCCATTTCGCTGGCGAAACGAACGGCCTCCGCCAGCAAATCGCCGTCGAAAGCCGCATCGACAAGACCCGCCGCCTTGGCTTCACCGGCCGAAATCGGCGTGCCCGAGACGATCATGCCGAGCGCCTTCGCAGCACCCACAAGGCGCGGCAGGCGCACCGTGCCGCCGCCGCCCGGCAGCAGGCCGAGCTTCACTTCCGGCAGGCCGAGCTTCGCGCCTCGGTCGGCGACGCGGAAATGGCAGCCAAGCGCCAGTTCAAGCCCGCCGCCGAGGGCCGTGCCGTGGATCGCGGCGACGGTTGGCTTGGCGATGGTTTCCAGCAGGGCGATGATGGCGCGCAGCTCCGGCTGCTCGACGGGTCTGCCGAATTCGGTGATGTCGGCGCCGGCGACAAAGGTGCGCCCGGCGCAGGCGATGACGATGGCCCTGGCGGCAGGATCGTCACGCAGCGCGGCGAGCGCCTCATAAAGCGGCTTGCGGACGTGGAAGCTCAGCGCATTGACCGGCGGATTGTCGATTATGACCACCACCACGCCGTTCTCGTTCGCGACGTCGACGAAATTGGACAAGCGGAACCTCCCGAGACCGGCTGCGATCGCGGAAGGGTTTACTAGGCCGGGCCTCGAATGGGAACCGGATGTTGCGCTGGAACAATGGTTGTCGGAAAGCTTAGCCGGAAGCGTTGCGTTCCTTCACACCCCCCTCTGCCCTACCGGGCATCTCCCCCGCAAGGGGGGAGATCAGCAGCTTTGGCGCCCTGCTCATCCTGCGGGATTGGAGATTTGCGAAAACCTGCCTGACGTCCAATCTCCCCCCTTGCGGGGGTTGAGAAGCGGTCCGCGCAGCGGACGGAAAGCCAATTGCTTGGCTTTCCGAGCGACGAAAGCCGGCAGGCCAGAGGGGGGGTGCTGTCCCGCCAACCTCTCGCAGCCCTGCGCCAACACGACTACCGCAGCGCCCTCTCCCCACCCGCCGCCGTGATCACCCCGACGATGATCAGCCCCGTCAGCACCAGCCGCACGCCGGCGCTGACGCCGAAAGTGTTGAGCATGGTGAGCAACAGCACCAGGAACAGGCCGGCGCCCCAGACGCCGGGCACATTCGCCTTGCCGCCGGCGACCGAGGTGCCGCCGATGACCACGACCGCGATCGAGGCGAGCAGATATTCGTTGCCGATATCGACATTGGCGCCGCGGAAATAGCCGGCAAGCAAGGCCCCGTCGATGCCGCCCAGCGCGCCGCACAGCGTGTAGGTGAGGAAGCGGATGCGGCCAACACTGACGCCGGCGAGCCAGGCGGCGCGGATGTTCTGCCCGATCGCCAGCACCGAGCGGCCATAGATCATGCGCTGCAGCGCCAGCGCCGCGCCGACGGTGAAGACCACCGTCAGCATCGCCAGCACCGGGATGCCGAGGACCTGCCAGTTGGTGAAGTCGGCGAAGCCCGGCGGCGGCTTGATCTGCAGGCCGCGACCATAGCTGATGTCGACCGACTGGATGATGAAGCTCGCCGACAGCGTCGCGATGATCGGCGGGATGCGCAGCGCCCAGATCAGGAGATAGTTGATGGCGCCGATCGCCGCGCCGCAGGCGAGAGCCGCAAGCAGCCCGACGACGATCATGGAATCGCTGCCGCCCATCACCTTCATCGCCACGGCGCTTGCGAGCCCGATATTGGCCGGCAGCGACAGGTCGACATTGCCGGGCCCGAGCGTGATGACGAACATCTGGCCGACGCCGACGATGACGGTGAAGACGGCCAGCGAAAGCGCGGCCGTGACCATGCCGCCGGCGCCGTAGCCGCCGGTGAAGGCAACCGTCGCCAGCCATACGAAGAGAGCGCCCACGAAGGACCAGAGCCAGGGTTTCTCGAGCAGCATCCGCACAGAGGCCATCTTCTCACCTCTCCCTGCGGCTGATCAGCACCCGCGCCGCCAGCACGATGATCAGGATTGCGCCATTGGCGGCGACCTGCCAGTCGGGCGGGATATGCATGAAGGTGAGCAGCGGCGAGGCGGCCAAAGCCAGCGTCAGCGCGCCGAGGACCGCGCCGATCGGCGACACCCGGCCGCCGACGAATTCGCCGCCGCCCAGAATGACGCCGGCGATCGAAAGCAGCGTGTAGCCGTTGCCGATATTGGCGTCGGCCGAGGTGGTGATGCCGATCAGCGCCATGCCCGAGAGCACGCCGAACAGGCCCGTCAGCGCGAACAGCCCGATCTTGGTGCGAAGCAGCGACCAGCCGGCGCGCCTCAGCGCCGCGGCATTGCCGCCGGAGCCGCGCAAGATGACGCCATAGGAGGTGCGCATCAGGCCGAAATGCACGACCGCCGCAATCAGCAGCGCCGCAAGGATCGGGAACGGTATGTAGGGCGGCTTGAACGCCAGGATCGCCAGCAGCCAGTCCGGCGCCTTGCCGCCGGGCTTCGGCAGGATGAGGATGGCGAGCCCCTGCCAGACGAAGCTCATGCCGAGCGTCACCACGATCGAAGGCAGGTTGCGCAAATGGATCAGCGCGCCGAGCAGCGCGTAGACGCCGATCGATCCCAGAAGCACCGCGATGCCGATGAGCGGCGCGTCGCGCAGCCACGTCGCGGTGACGCAGCCGACGAAGCCGACGAAGGTGCCGATCGACAGGTCGAGCTCGTTGCCGGCGATGACGAACATCTGCGCGATCGTCGCCAGCGCGATCGGGATCGCCAGGTTCAGCATCAGGTTGAAGCCGAAATAGCTGATGGCGCGCGGATTGAGCCAAGCGATCGCGATCAGCACCAGCGCCAGCGACAGCGCCGGTAACAGGCCGCGCAGCATACGCGCCCTGGCCGCATTGCTGCGTGCTGAGGCTTTCGGGACCGTGCCGGGAGCGAGCGCCGTCATCTCAAGCCGCATCGCCGAAGGAGGACTGGATGATCTTTTCCTCCGTCAGCTCGTCGCGCCGCAGATTGGCGACGATCCTGCCGTTCTTGAAGACATAGACATGGTCGCAATTGTCGAGCTCTTCGGTTTCGGTGGTGTACCAGAGGAAGGTGCGGCCCTTGGCGGCCTCCTCGCGCACAAGGTCGTAGACTTCGAGCTTGGTGCCGACATCGACACCGCGCATCGGGTCGTCCATCAGCACGATCTCGGCATCGGAGCCGAGCGCGCGGGCAAACAGCGCCTTCTGCTGGTTGCCGCCCGACAGGGAATAGATGTTGTTGTTCATGTCCGGCGTGCGGATGCCGATCTTCTTCTTCCAGAACTCGGCCAGTTCCGCCTCGCGCTGCGGCGAGATCAGCAGACCATTGCGCAGGCGCTGAAGCGAACGGATGCCGATGTTCTGCGCGATCGACCATTGCGCAAAGATACCGTCCGACTGGCGGTCGCCGGCGACCAGCGCGACCGGCGCCGTCACCTCGATGCCGGCCTTGGCGCGCGAGGCCGCCGAGAAAATTGCGAGCAAAAGGTCCGTCTGACCATGGCCGGCAAGACCGGCAAGGCCGATGATCTCGCCCGCGCGGGCGACAAGTTCCTTGCCATCCTGCTGCCGTGCCGGACGCGCCCGCACTCTGAGCGCACCGGCCTCGGCCTTCCGCGTCTCTTTAGCGGTCCGCTGATGGCCCTCGGCGCCACCCATGGCGGCGACCAGCTTGTCGCGGTCGAAAGCGCTGGCGGCATCGGCCGCGACCACCTTGCCGTCTCGCATCACCACGATGCGGTCGGCATTCTGCAGCACCTCGCCCAGCACATGCGAGATCAGGATGCAGCTGCCGCCCGCCCCGACGAAGCGGCGCACGAAAGCGAGCAACTGGCCTGCCGTATGCGCGTCGAGCGACGAGGTCGGCTCGTCGAGGATGACCAGGTGCAGCGGCTCGCGGGTCAATGTAAAGGCGCGCGCCACCTCGACCATCTGCCGCCGCCCGATCGAGAGGTCGCCGGCTATATCGTCCGCCGCGATGCCGTGGTCGGGAAAGATCTCGTCGAGCTTGGCCTGAATGAGGTCGGCGGCCTTGCGCCGCCAGCCGAAACCGGCGAGCGAGGGATGGTTGATGCGCGTGTTCTCGGCGACGCTGAGGTTGGGGCAGAGCGACAGCTCCTGGAAGACGCAGCGTATGCCGAGCTCGAGAGCGCGCGCCACGGAATAGGCGGCTTCCTGATTGCCGCGCACGGCGATCTGCCCGCCGTCGGGCCGCAGCGTGCCCGCCACCATGTGCATGAGCGTCGACTTGCCGGCGCCATTGTGCCCGACCAGCCCGACGCATTCGCCGGCGCCGACAGAAAAGTCGACGCCGTTGAGCGCCCGGACGGCGCCGAAATGTTTTTCGGCGCCGTCCAGCCTGACGATGTCTGCAATAGCCTGGAGCATCCTCAACTTTTATCCGGTTGCCGATGCGGCTGGCAACGTTGGCCACTATTGCTTGATGTTGGCCTTGATGGCCGCAACGGCTTCTTCCTGCGTGTATTCGTGGGTGGCGACGCCGCCCTCCTTGATCTTCGGCAGCGCGGCTTCGAAATCGTCCTGGGTGAAGGCAAGATAGGGCACCAGCAGGTCGTGCGGAATGTCCTTACGACCGTCGAGCACCTGCTGCGCCACCCAGAAGGCGAGCGTCGACACGCCGGGCGCGATCGAGGCCGACCAGGTCGTGTAGCCGTCCTTCTCCTTCTGCTCCTTCCACCACTTCAGCTCGTCCTGACGGTTGCCCATGATGATGGTCGGTCGCGGCTTGCCTGCGGCGGCGAAGGCTTGCGCGGCGCCATAGCCGTCGCCGCCCTGGTCGACGATGCCGACGACGTCGGGGAGCGACGGCAGGATGGTCGCCACCGCCTTCTGCGCCGTCGTCTGGTCCCAGTCGCCGGTCACCGAGCCGACGATCTTGAACTCGGGATGGGCGGCGACGCCTTCGAGAATGCCGGCGTGGATGGCATCGTCGATCGAAGTGCCGGCAAGGCCGCGGATTTCCAGCAGATTGCCGCCCTTCGGCTGGAACTTGGCCATCTGCTCGACTTCCTGCTTGCCCATATCCTTGAAGTCGACGACGACGCGATAGGCGCAAGGCTCGGTGACGATGCCGTCGAAGGAGACGACGACGATGTTGGCGTCGCAGGCCTGCTTGATGGCGCCGTTCAACGCATCCGGCGAGGCGGCGTTGATGACGATGGCGTCATAGCCCTGCAGGATCAGGTTCTGCACTTGCGCGGCCTGGGTCGGCACTTCCTTGTCGGCGGTGGTGAAGACATCGGCGGCTCCGACCACCTTGTCCTCGACCGCCTTCTTGGTGACGATGCCGTAGCTGTCGAGCATCGCCTGCCGCCACGAATTGCCGGCGTAATTGTTGGAGAAGGCGATCTTCTTGCCGCTCGTGTCGGCAAGCGCCGTGCCCGAGGCGAGCATGGCGGCAAGAGCGCTCAAGACCAGTAGTTTCTTCATGTCATTATCCTCCCAGATGTGTTGACTGCTGCACTTCCATCGGCCTTCCGGGCCGGCTTCACTCCAATCAAATCCGAGCCCGTTCGCTCAAAACAACCTCAGCCCCGGCACGCGGACCCTCAACCGGTAGAGCGATGTCGAGGCGGCAATGTAGAGGCTCCTGAGATCATCGTCGCCGAAGGTGAAATTGGCACAAAATTCCGGTGTCGCAATGACGCCGATCAAATCGCCCGAGGCATCGAAGACATGGATACCGCCGGGCCCGGTGCAATAGAGATTGCCCCGGCTGTCGATCTTCATCCCGTCTGGCGAGCCCGGCTCATCGCCTTCCGTCACCGCCCACACGGCGCCGCCGTTGAGATCGCCGTTCGCTTCCACGCCGAACACCCTGATATGGCCGCGCTCGGTATCGTTGATGAAGAGCCGCGATTCATCGAGCGAGAAGCAGAGCCCGTTGGGCTGCGTGAAATCATCGGCGACGAGCGTCAGCCGGGCGCCGTCGCCGTCGATCCGGTAGACGCCCTGGTGCGGCAATTCCTGCGACCTCGGCACGCCGTAGAACTCCGCCCGCCCGTAGGTCGGATCGGTGAAATAGATCGAGCCGCCGGTGGCGACGACGATATCGTTCGGGCTGTTGAGCTGCTTGCCCTGATAGTGGGTGGCGAGCACCGTCGTCGCGCCGCTCGGCTCGGCGCGGGTGACGCGGCTGGTCGCGTGCTCGCAGGTCACCAGCCGCCCCTGCCGGTCGAGCGTGTTGCCGTTGGCCATCTGGCTCGGCTCGCGGAAAAGCTCGATCTCGCCCGAATTGCCGAGCCGGTACATGCGGCTTTGCGGAATGTCGGAAAAGACCAGCCATTTCTCGTAAGGGTGCCACACCGGCCCTTCGATGAAGGAATACCCTGTGGCCAGCCGCTCCATCGCCGCATTGCCGACGACATCGTCGAAGCCGGAATGACGGGCGTGTGCGGGCATCGACATTACGAGCCCTTCGGTTCCCGCACCGGCTTGCCGCCGACGAACCAGTCGCTGCCTGGCACATCCTCGATCACCACCCAGATGGCTTCCTTGGGCAGTTCGGCGATCTCGCTGATCGCCTCGGTGACGCGGCGCGAGATCTCGTCCTTGCGCTTTTGCGAATGGCCCTCGAGTATCCGTATGCTGACGAACGGCATGGCGCTTCCCCGGGATTCTTGTCTTCTTGTTCTTGTCAGACAAAAGCCTAGTCGGGATGGGGATCGGGCGATAGCGGCCTAAGCGCAGCACCGACTGTGGTTTTGCACAGTCGCGGCGTTCAAGGTCGCTACTCCTGCAATGGCGTCGCCTGCGCGAGCCAAGCGTCGAGCTGTTCCTGCTCGCGCCGCAACGCGTCTATGTTGATCAACCCGCGCGCCATGGCGAGGTAGATCGCCCGCGTGCGCGAGTTGAACACCGACGCTTCGCCGGCGCCATCCTCGGGCGGCACGATGCCCAGCTTGTCGTAGACATGCTTGATGCGGCTCTGCGCGCCACGGATCGACAGGCCGCGCCGCGCCGCGATCGCCCTGTCCGTCAGGCCGAGCGCGATGTCGATCAGGCTTTCATATTCGCCGTCGGTGATGCCCTCGAAGCGGTCCTGAACGCGATGCTGGATGCCGCGGATCTCGCGGTCGATAATGCAATGCCCCTCGCGGAACACGCCGCGCAGCGCCGAGCGCATGCCTTCCTCGGTCGCCGACTTCAGCACATAGCCATAGACCGATCCCGGCGGCACGATGCGCGCCACGCCCCGCACATAGGCCTCGTCGGCAAAATTCGACCAGAACAGGATATGCGTGCCGGCGCGCCGGCTCCAGATGGCGCGGGCCACCTCGATGCCGGTCGCCTTGGGAAGCTGCAGGTCGAGCACGACATGCGGCGGCTGCCGCTCGGCCGCGAGGTTGATGGCATCCTCGCCGTCGCCGGCTTCGATCACCTCGACGTCGCCCGGCCATAGTTGCTCGACGGTGCGCCGCGCGAATGTGCGGTGCAGGCCGTCATTTTCCGCGATCATGACCAGCATCACACCACCTCCGCCACCGGCTTACCCTCGGTTGCCGCAGCCCCACGTGCCAAAATCTTGTCGGCCGCCGGCTCGCGGTCGATCTCGATGACGACCCGCGTGCCGCCCTTGCGGTTGGCCGGCTCGAAACGCAGCCGCGCCCCGACAAGGGCCGCCCGCGTATGCATGTGGCCGATGCCGCCTTGGGCGGCGGGGTCGACCGCGCCGCAGCCATGGCCGTCGTCGGTGACGGTCACGCTGAACGTGTTTAGCGTCGAGGCCAGTTGCACCTCGATGCGGCTCGGCCCGGCATGGCGCACCGCGTTGTTGATCGCTTCCTGCACGATCCGGTAGAGCGCCGTGCGCAGCGTTTCCGACAGGTTGTCGGCGCTGCCGTCGCTGGTGTCGGCGATGCGCACCGCGATCGGCGGCTTGGCCCTGGCGACGCTGCGGTTGAGATGCGCCTCGACGGCATCGCGCAGGCCGAACAATTCCAGCACGCTCGGCCGCATGTCGTCGACGATGTGGCGCAGTTCCGCCAGACAGCCCGCGACCTCCTGCTCGAGATCGGCAAGCTGGGCCGTCCGTGCCACGCCCCGGCTGCGGAAGGCCGAGACCTGGCGCGCGATGCGGGCGAGGTCGGCGAGCGTCTGGTCGTGCAGGTCCATCGCCATGCGGCGGCGCTCGCGCTCCATGCCGGCGGTCAGTTGCGAGGCGCCGACCCGCAGCAGCTCCGCCCGGTTGCGCGCCTCACTCTCGGCGAGCATGGCGCGGCGCGCTTCCTCGGTCTGGATCAGCGCGAAGATATAGGGCCCGATGAGATCGGCGCATTGCTGGGCGACGTCGACGTCGGCCTGCGTGTAGCACCCGGCCTCGTGCCGGCTGATGTTGAGCGCGCCGATCACGCTGCCGCGTGCCCTGAGCGGCACGATGATGCGGCTGCGCAGCTTGGCGGCGAAGATCGGGCCGTCGAAAGCTCCGTCGAAATGAAAGCGGTCGTCGACGAGCGCATTGTCGGACAGAAGATAAGGCGTCTCGCCCCGCAGCACGCGGCGGATCGGGCTGCCCTCGACCGGATGCTGCGCAAGCTCGCTCCAGCTTGTGTGGAACCCGGCCTCGTAGCAGGCATGCATGCGTCCATCGAGCGACAGCACCGCCAGGTCGATATGGTCGTGCGGGATGAGCGTGCCGATCTCGATCGCCGTCGCCCGGAATGCCGAGCCCGGATCGATGTGGCCGGCTAAAGCTCGCGAAATCGCGAGCAACCGGTCGATCAGTTGGGGAGATACTTCCGACATCGTCTCCTCCCTTGCCGCTGGACGAATGCCGCGCAAAAACTAGCAATGCCGAGCCATATGGCACGGCTGCAAGCGCTGTTTCCCGCATTCCTCCCTGCTTGCGAAATAGTGAGCGCTTGACGGTGCCGCTGTCAACGATGGCTCCCGCGGCGGCAGGCGATCAACTTCAGGTGCGACGATTGAAAAGCCGGCCGCTCCTGGTTTAGGGATGGCCGAGGAGATCGCATGGCATGGCAGCGACGCCGAACGTTGCTCGGGGCGCCCCGGGAATTCCCGCACGCTGGACGTCAAGCGCCAAGAGCGGCGTCGGCACCGCGCTTTCAGCGAAAAGCCCGCTCTGGTTCACCATCAGCCACGGCATATTGAACGAGATCTACTATCCGCGCCTCGACAGCGCCTGCACGCGCGACATGGGGCTGATGATAACCGGCCCCAGCGGCTATTTCTCGGAGGAGAAACGCGATGCCGTCCACCTTGTCGAGCCGTTCGAGGACGGCGTGCCGGCCTACCGCCTGGTCAACACGGCGACCGATGGCGCCTACCGGGTAGAAAAGCGCATCATCACGGATCCGAAACGGCCAGCGCTGCTGCAGGAAATCACATTCGCGGCACTTAAAGGCTCGGCTTCGGACTATCGCGTCTACGCACTGCTTGCGCCGCACCTCGTCAATGCCGGCATGGGCAACACGGCCTGGGTCGGCGAGCATAAGGGAGAGCGAATGCTCTTTGCATCGGGACGAGGCGTCTCGATCGCGCTTGCTTCGTCACTGCCTTGGGGCGCCTGTTCGGCCGGTTATGTCGGCTTCTCCGATGGCTGGCAGCAGCTCCGCGATGGCGGCGCGCTCGATCCTGCCTGCCAGCGGGCGGAGGACGGCAATGTGGCGCTGACCGGCGAGATCGGCTTCGCGGCAGGCGAGGGCACGGCCTTGCTGGCGCTCGGCTTCGGTGCCTGGCCGCAACAGGCGGCGGAGATCGCGCTGGCCAGCCTGAGGGACGGTTTCGACGCGGCTGCCGAAACCTATGCCGGCAACTGGCGGAAATTCCAGGCCGGGCTGGAAAAGGTCGACCGGCACGCTGCCTCCGGCCTGAACACCTACCGCGTCAGCACCGCGGTGCTTGCCTCGCATCTGTCGATCGCCAGGCCCGGGGCCGCCGTCGCCAGTCTTTCGATCCCCTGGGGCTTCAACAAGGGCGACGACGATCTCGGCGGCTACCATCTGGTCTGGCCGCGCGACCTGGTCGAGACGGCGGGCGGCTTCCTCGCCGCCGGCGACGCCAGGCAGGCGCTGCAGATCCTCACCTATCTGCGCTCGATCCAGCGGCCGGACGGCCATTGGCCGCAAAATTGCTGGTCGAGCGGAGAGCCCTATTGGCCGGGCATCCAGATGGACGAATGCGCCTTTCCGCTGCTGCTCGCCGACGCCTTGCGCCGCGCCGGCCATCTGCCGCGCGCGAAACTCGACGATTTCCTGGCCATGATCGAGAGCGCTGCTTCCTATGTCGTGCGCAACGGCCCGGTCACCGGCGAGGATCGCTGGGAGGAAGACGCCGGCTACAGCCCGTTCACGCTGGCGGTCGAGATCGCGGCACTGCTTGCGGCGGCCGATATGCTGGACGCCTGCGACAAAAATGAGCCGGCAAACTATCTGCGCGAGACCGCCGACTGCTGGAACGGAGAGATCGAGCGCTGGACCTATGTCACCGGCACCGAACTCTGCGCCAGGGAGAGCATCGACGGCTACTATGTCCGCATCGCGCCGCCTGACGATGGCGGCGCCGCTTCGCCGAAGGACGGCTTCGTGCCGATCAAGAACCGGCCGCCCGCCGAGACCGACCGCCCGGCCGAAGCGATCGTCAGCCCTGACGCCCTTGCGTTGGTACGTTTTGGCCTCAGGGCAACGGACGATCCGCGCATCCTGAACACGATCAAAGCCATCGATGCCGAGTTGCGTTGCGACCTGCCGCAAGGCCCGGTCTGGTACCGCTACACCGGCGACGGCTACGGCGAGCACGAGGACGGCTCGCCTTTCGACGGCACCGGCCAGGGCCGGCCTTGGCCGCTGCTCACAGGCGAGCGCGCGCATTACGAGCTGGCGGCCGGACGGCACGGCAAGGCGGCCGAACTGCTCGAAACCTTCGAGCGCTCGGCCGGTGTAGGCGGCCTCCTGCCGGAACAGGTCTGGGACAGACCCGACATGCCGGAGCGCGAATTGCGGCTCGGCGCACCGTCGGGCAGCGCCATGCCGCTGGTCTGGGCGCATGCCGAGCACATCAAGCTCTTGCGCTCGCTGCGCGACGGAACCGTCTTCGACATGCCGCCGCAAGGTGTCGAGCGCTACATCAAGCGCAAGACCGTCTCGCCCTTCCGGACCTGGCGCTTCAACAACAAGATCCGCTCCATTCCCGCCGGCAAGGCCCTGCGCGTCGAGCTTTCAGCCCGTGGCGTTGTCCACTGGACCAGCGACAAATGGCTGACGGTGCGCGACGACAAGACGGCCGAAAACGCCTTCGGTGTCCATCTGGTTGACCTCGATGTCGCCGACCTGCTGCCGGGCAGCACGATCGTCTTCACTTTTTTCTGGCCCGAAGCCGGCCGTTGGGAGAATGTCGACTTCACCGTCGGCATTGATCCTTCGGATAGCCAGTAAGATTTCTTCTTTCCTCAAGCTATTGGGACGACACCATGCAGATCGGAATGATGGGACTGGGCAGGATGGGCGCCAATATGGTGCGCCGCCTGATGCGGGACGGCCACGAATGCGTCGTCTACGACATCAACTCGGCAAGCGTCGCCGGCATGGTCAAGGACGGCGCCATTGGCGCCGCCTCGCTGGAGGAATTCGTCGCCAAGCTCGCCAAGCCGCGCTGCGCCTGGCTGATGCTGCCGGCGGCGATCACCGGCAGGATCGCCGACCAGGTTGCGGCGCTGATGGAGCCGGGCGACATCATCGTCGACGGCGGCAATTCCTACTATCACGATGCCGTCGACCAGGCGGCGAAGCTGGCGACCAAGGGCATCAGCTTCGTCGATGTCGGCACCAGCGGCGGCGTCTGGGGCCTGGAGCGCGGCTACTGCCTGATGATCGGCGGCCCCAATGAAGCCGTGCAGCATCTCGATCCGGTCTTCGCCACGCTGGCGCCGGGCGCCGACCCGGGCTCCAATCCGCCGAAGGATGCCGGAAGCGCCCCCCACGGCTATCTGCATTGCGGGCCGAGCGGCGCCGGCCATTTCGTCAAGATGGTGCATAACGGCATCGAATACGGCGTCATGGCCGCCTATGCCGAGGGCATCAACATCCTGAAGTCGGCCAATGCGGGCAAACGGCAGCGGACGGCGGACGCCGAGACCAGTCCGCTGGAAAACCCGCAATATTACCAGTTCGATATCGACCTCGCCCAGGTGGCCGAGGTGTGGCGGCATGGCAGCGTCATCGGCTCCTGGCTGCTCGACCTCACCGCCGGCGCGCTGAAGAACGATCCCGCGCTCGCCCAGTTCGGCGGCCGCGTCTCCGATTCCGGCGAAGGCCGCTGGACGCTGAAGGCGGCGATCGACACAGGCGTTCCGGCGCCGGTGCTCTCCGCGGCGCTGTTCGACCGCTTCTCCTCGCAAGGCGAATCCGCATTCGCCGACAAGCTTCTGTCCGCCATGCGCTATGCCTTCGGCGGCCATATCGAGAAGCCGAAGACCGGCGCGTGAAGGGAGAGGCGGCATGAGCCAGGAGAGGTCCGACACGCTGGTGCTTTTCGGGGCGACCGGCGACCTTGCGCACAAGAAGATATTTCCGGCGCTCTATCACATGGTCGCCAAGGGGACGCTCGCCGAGCCGGTGATCGGCGTCGCCTTCGAGCCCTGGGACATCGGCAAGCTGGTGGACCGCGCCCGCGACGGCATCGTCAATGCGCTGGGCGCCGTCGACGACAAGGTGTTCGGCAAGCTCGCCTCGCTGCTGCGCTATGTCAGCGGCGACTACCGCGACCCGGCCACCTTCGAGAAGCTGAAGACGGCGCTGGGCTCGGCGCAGCGGCCGCTGCATTACATGGCCGTGCCGCCCACGATGTTCGAGATCGTCGTGCAAGGCCTGGAACAGTCCGGCACCGCGCGCGGCGCAAGGCTGATGGTGGAAAAGCCTTTCGGCCACGACCTGCAGTCGGCGCGCTGGCTGAACCGGGTGCTGCATCTGGTGTTCGACGAACGGTCGATCTTCCGCATCGACCACTATCTCGGCAAGGAAGCGATCCAGAACCTGCTCTATTTCCGCTTCGCCAACTCCTTCCTCGAACCGATCTGGAACCGCAATTTCGTCGAGAGCGTGCAGATCACCATGGCCGAGGATTTCGGCGTCGAGGGCCGCGGCCGTTTCTATGACGATGTCGGCTGCATCCGCGACGTCATCGAGAACCATCTGCTCAACATCCTGCTGCTTTTAGCCATGGAGCCGCCCGTCGGCCGCTCGGCCGACGACCTGATCGACGAGAAGGTGCAGGTGCTCAGGGCGATTCGCACCCTGAACAAGGACGATGTCGTGCGCGGCCAGTTCGACGGCTATCTGGCGGAGCCGGGCGTGCGGCCGAACTCCCCCGTCGAGACCTTCGCCGCGGTGCGCTTCTTCGTCGACACCTGGCGCTGGCGGGACGTGCCCTTCTTCATCCGCGCCGGCAAGAACATGCCGGTGCACGCCACCGAGGTGATCGTGCGGATGAAGCGGCCGCCGCTCGATGTCTTCGACCCGATCAAGCCGGACGACGCCAACCATGTCCGCTTCCGCATCGACCCGCAGGTGGCGATCTCGATCGGCGCTCAGCGCAAGGTGCCAGGCGACGACATGATCGGCGAGCAGGTGGAGCTGACCGCGCTCGACGACACCAAGGGCGACATGCCGCCCTATGAAAGGCTGATCGGCGACGCCATGAACGGCAACGGCCAGCTCTTCACGCGCCAGGATGCGGCCGAGCTTGCCTGGCGCATTGTCGGCCCGGTGCTTGGCGACATGACGCCTCCCCCTATCTATGCCCCCAAGACCTGGGGACCGGCCGATGCCATGGACGGCTTCGGCCCGCCCAATGGCTGGATCAACCCGACGAAATAGTTTGGAGGCAACGGGATGGCGAAATCGGCAAAGCCGGCGGCGGCGAAGGGCGACCAGATCGTGCTCACCATCGACGTCGGCGGCTCGCGCGTGAAGATCCTCACCAGCGCCGGCGGCGAAGTCCGTCGCGCCGAATCCGGGCCGGGCTTGACGCCTGAGCAGGTGGTCGCCTCGGTGAAGAAGCTTGCCGAGGGGCTGTGCTATGACGTCATCTCGATGGGCTACCCGGGCCCGGTGCGCGACAACAAGCCTTCGCTCGACCCCTTCAATCTCGGCAAGGGCTGGAACGGCTATGATTTCGCCGCCGCCTTCGGCAAGCCGGTCAAGCTCGTTAACGACGCATTGATGCAGGCGATCGGCAGCTATGAGGGCGGCCGCATGCTGTTCCTCGGCCTGGGCACCGGCCTCGGCGCCGCGATGATCCTCGATCACGTCGGGCAGCCGATGGAGCTTGCCCATCTTCCCTATAAGAAGGGCTGCAGCTTCGAGGACTATGTCGGCGAGCGCGGCCTGGTAAAGCACGGCAAGAAAAAATGGCGCAGATATGTTTTTGATGTCGTAAACAGGCTTCGCGCCGCCTTGCAGCCGGACTATGTGGTCATCGGCGGCGGCAATGTCGACAAGCTTGATGAATTGCCCGAGAAATCCAGGCGCGGCGACAACACTCGCGCCTTCGAAGGCGGATTTCGACTGTGGCGCGACAAGGCGCTGATCGTCTGATATTGTTACATTTCAGTATAGTTGTTCAAAATAGCGTGTAACCGCGCGACTGGTCATTGCGCTGCGCAGATTTGCCGACTAGGAATTCGCCGGCCTGCGGCGCCATGCGTCTTCCTGAGTGTGGAGAACGCGGCAGCGCTCTGATTTACATCCCGATATTCGCGGCCATGCGGCACAGACGGAGGAATGACGTGGACGAGGACACCAACACAGCCAAGGAAGTCGACCTGCTCGAGCTCACCGCTCACATCGTGTCGGCCTATGTCGCCAAGAACCGGTTGCCCGCTTCGGGCCTAGGCGAGCTCATCGCCAGCGTCGCCTCCTCGATCGGTGAACTCAACCAGCCGCCGGCGCCGCCGGCGCCCCCGCCCACGCCAGCCGTCAATCCCCGGCGCTCGGTGACACCGGACTACATCATCTGCCTCGAGGACGGGAAGAAGTTCAAATCGCTGAAGCGCCATATCGGCGTGCATTTCGGGCTGACGCCGGAAGCCTACCGCACCAAATGGGGCCTGCCGGCGGACTACCCGATGGTCGCGCCCAATTATGCCGCGTCGCGCTCCGAGCTCGCCAAGTCGATCGGCCTCGGCCGCAAGGCGGAAGCCGAGCCGGTCAAGCCTGCGAGAGGCAGAAGGGCCAGGGCTTCCGCCTGAGACGTCACCTGCCTGTACCAACAGTTTGAGAAGCCTGCCGGCGAATCCGCCTTGGCAGGCTTCCTGCTTTTATGGCCTGGATAGGCTGAACCTCGGGGGAGCCTGGCCATGAACTACGCAAGGATGGTGATCGAGAAGGAGGCGCCGGAAGAATACGGCTACGACCGCATCCGCTGCAATCTCTCCGAAAGCTCGATCGCCGACCAGAAGCTCTCCGACATCGGCCTCTCGTTGCCTGATCTGACCTTGTTCTACGGCGAGCATCGTGGCGACAAGGAGTTGCGCACGCTGATCGCCGCACAAAACGAAGGGCTCTCCGCTGACGACGTGCTGGTGACCGCGGGCGCCGCCGGCGCGCTGTTCATCATCGCCACCTCGCTGCTGTCGCCGAGCGACCATCTCGTGGTCGTGCGGCCGAACTACGCCACCAACATCGAGACCCCCAAGGCGATCGGCTGCGCCATCTCCTATGTCGATCTCGATTTCGAAAACGGCTTCGCGATCGACGTCGAGCGCGTCGCGGCCGCCGTGCGGCCGAACACGAAGCTGATCAGCGTCACCTGCCCGCACAACCCGACCGGCACGATGATGACCCGCGCCGATCTCGACGCGCTGGTCGCGCTCACTGAGCGCCGGCGTTGCCGGCTGCTGGTCGACGAGACCTATCGCGATCTGTCCTATGGCGAGCGGTTGCCCTCGGCGGCGTCGCTGAGTGCGAGCGCCATCAGCGTCTCGTCGCTTTCCAAGGCCTTCGGCATTCCGGGCATCCGCATCGGCTGGCTGGTCGCCAGGGACAAGGCGCTGCGGGAGACATTCCTTGCCGCCAAGGAGCAGATCGGCATCTGCGGCAGCGTCGTCGACGAGGCGATCGCCCGCGCCATGCTCGAGCGCCGTGATGCCTTCCTGGCATCGCTGCTGCCCCAGATGGCGAGACGGCGCGACATCGTCCAGGCCTGGATCGACGGCGAGCCGCTTGTCGACTGGGTGCGGCCGCAAGGCGGTGTCGTCGGCTTTCCGCGGCTGAACGTCGATACCGGCTTCGACCTCGACCGGTTCTACACCAGGCTTCTCGAGGAGCACGGCACCTATGTCGGCCCAGGCCACTGGTTCGAGATGCCGAAGCGCTTCTTCCGTGTCGGCTTCGGCTGGCCGAAAGAGGCGGAATTGCGCGGCGGTCTGGAAGCCATCTCCGCGGCGTTGCGGGGCTGAACTTCTTTCATCGCGAACGATAATTCCGGATTTCTTTCGTCCAGCGCCGATTTTTCGCGCGCGCGGCAGGACGAACTGGGCTAAAGGGTTCTGGCCGGACCAGCGCCCGCCGTGGAAGTGCCCCGCCGGCCAACGCCACAACGGGGCCCTTGAACCATGACCGCCGAAGCAGCTTCACCTGACCAGCGCTATGCCGCTTTCCGGCACCGGCCGTTCCTGAGCTACTGGACGGCGCGCTTCCTCACCACCTTCGCCACCCAGATCGTCTCAGTCGCCGTCGGCTGGCAGATCTACGACCTGACGCGCAATCCCTTCGACCTCGGCATTGTCGGCATCGTCCAGTTCCTGCCCTCGCTGCTGTTGGTGCTCGTCACCGGCGTCGTCGCCGACCGCTTCGGCCGCCGCCTGATCATGACCTTGGCGTCGTTGGTGGAAGGCGGCTGCGCGCTCGCTATCCTATTCCTGACGCTGCGCGGCCTGACCGGTCCGCTGCCGATCTTCGTCGTGCTCGCTCTGTTCGGCGTAGCCCGCGCTTTCTACGGACCGGCCTCGTCTTCGCTGTTCGCCAATCTGGTGCCGCAGGAGGATTTCGCCAACGCGATCGCCTGGAACTCGTCGGCCTGGCAGACCGCGACGATCGTCGGCCCGGTCGCCGGCGGCCTGCTCTACGGCCTTTCGGCGGAAATCGCCTACGCCACCGCGGCGATCCTGCTGCTTGCCGCCGCGCTGCTCGTCTTCACCATCCCCAAGCCCGCTCAGCACACCGCCACCGACAAGCCGACGATGCAGACGCTGTTTGCCGGCTTCGGCTACATCTGGAGCGAGAAGATCGTGCTCGGCGCGATCTCGCTCGACCTCTTCGCGGTGCTGCTCTCCGGTGCCTCGGCGCTGCTGCCGGTCTATGCGCGCGACATTCTGGAGCTCGGCCCCTGGGGCCTCGGCCTGCTGCGCTCGGCGCCGAGCATCGGTGCCATCTGCGTCGCGGTCTGGCTCGCCGGCCATCCGATCCGCGACCACGCCGGCGTGGTCATGCTCGGCGCCGCAGCGTCGTTCGGCGTCTGCACGGTGCTGTTCGGCCTGTCGACCATCACCTGGCTGTCGATTGCGGCGCTCGTTCTTCTCGGCGCCACCGATATGTTCAGCGTCTATATCAGAGAGACGCTGATCCAGCTCTGGACGCCGGACGAGGTGCGCGGCCGCGTCAACGCGGTCAACCAGGTCTTCGTCGGCGCCTCCAACGAACTCGGCGAATTCCGCGCCGGCACCATGGCGGCGCTGATCGGCACCGTGCCGGCGGTGGTGGTTGGCGGCATCGGCGCGATAGCGGTCGTCGGATTGTGGGCCTGGCTGTTCCCGGCGCTGCGGCAGGTGCGGCATCTGAACAGCCGGAACTGAGCAAGCGCCAAGCTTGCGCCGACAACGGCCGAGATGGGGCCGTTAGGAGCCGGTCCGCTCTGTGGCGCGGCATCAGAAAGCTGCCGTCGAGGCTGCTGTCCTATGCGATTGCCAGGCGATGACATCTTCTATTGGGACGATAGCGGCTCACCGCCGACGGGACGTTCGTCGACGGCGTGCTCCATCACGCAAGGAATGATCCTCTACCGCAAGAGGTGACGGTCTCTAAGGCTGACGACGCGGCCGAAAAAAGGCGCGAATTTCATGCGCCAGCAACTCTGGCTGCTCAAGTGCCGCGAAATGGCCCCCCGCCGGCATCTCAGTCCAGCGGGCGACATCGAAAACGCGCTCGACCCAAGACCGTGGCGGCATCGGCAGTTCGTGGGGAAAGAGCGCGACGCCAAATGGCGGCGTCACGCGCTCATCAAGGTCGAACGAGAGTGGGCAAAGGCGATTCTCCTTGTACAGCCGCAAGGAGGCGCTGAGGCTGTCGCCGAACCAGTAAATAGAAATATCGGTAAGCAGCGTATCCAGGGAGAAAACGCGCTGGATATCACCATCGCAATCGCTCCAGGATCTGAATTTCTCGACAATCCAGGCAGCGAGACCCACGGGAGAATCAGTCAGCGAGAAGGCCAGCGTCTGTGGCTTGGTGCCTTGCAAAGCTGCATAGGCTCCTTCATCTGCCGCCCAGGACGAAACCCGTTTAAGAAACTCTTGCTCCTCATTTGTCACGGGCGGTGATGCCGGTCCCAGGGTCGGGCGGAAGCTGCCGGGAATATAGTTGACATGAACGCCTGCCAAGCTGTCTGGGAACTGCCGCGCGAGCCAAGCCGAGACACCGGCGCCGATATCGCCCCCTTGAGCTGCAAACCGGTTGTAACCAAGACCTTCCATCAATCGATGCCACAGTTGGGCAATCGTTCGTGCGTTGACACCAGGGTAGGAGGGCGCAGGCGAGAAGCCATAGCCGGGAAGGGAGGGCACGACGACGTGAAAAGCATCGGCGGGATCGCCGCCGTGAGCTCCGGGGTCGGCCAGCAACGGAATGATGTGTTCCATCTCGGCGAAAGAGCCTGGCCAGCCGTGCGTCAGGACAATAGGCATGGGTGATGGCCCTGCCCCGCGCTGATGGACGAAGTGGACGTCCGCGTTATCAATAGTGGCGATGAATTGTGGTAGTCGGTTCAGCCGCTCCTCTTGCGCGCGCCAGTCAAAGTTGTGGAGCCAATGGTGAGAAAGCCGCTGCATGAACAGCAGGTTCGCGCCGTCGGCCCAACTCTCGTCATCAAGTGAACTCGGCCAACGCGTCGCATGCAGGCGATGTCGCAAGTCAGCCAGCGCTTCGTTGGGGATGTGGATCGAAAAAGGCCGGATTTTCATATCTGCCATGGTGCAGGGTGTCCGTCACCATAGCGCTAAAGCCGGTGTACCAACAATCGATGTGGTTCACCTAATGCATGTCGCCCAAAAGTGCGCAGCGGTTTTGGGGGAACGACATGCATCAAAACAAAGACTTAAAGCGCGTCGCCTGGCTCCTCTTCAGCGCGACGCGCTTTAATCTCGCAGCGCAGCGGACGTGAACGTTCGCCCTGAGCTTACGGCCGCTTCCGAGCACCGGGCACAGCGGTCCGGATGGCCGACTCTGCAGCGCAGAGCGGTCGTCCACGTCTCTCGACAGGACGTAGGTCGTCTTCCGGTCAAGCTCAGCCACTCGGGGCAATTGGCTTTTGCTCTATCCCACAGCCGGCTTGCCAAAAATCAGCCCCAGAAATTCCCCCAGCCAGCGCTTGAGGTGCATGTCCCAGATCAGCCTGCCGCCGAGATGGTCGCGGCCGGGCTGGGCGCCGGGCAATTCGAAGCGATGCGCGCCGCGCACCACCCAGCGCTGCATCATCATCCTTGTCAGCTCGCCATGGAACTGGATGCCCCAGGCATTCTCGCCATAACGAAAAGCCTGGTTGGGATAGGTTTCCGCCGTCGCGAGCAGCGTTGCCTCCTTCGGCAGCGAAAAACCCTCGCGGTGGAACTGGTAAACCATCTCCGGCCAGTGCAGCAGATTCTTCCCCGCCTCGGTCGCCTTCAGTGGATACCAGCCGATCTCGACCAGTCCCTCGCCATGACCCTCGACCTTGCCGCCGAGATGGTTGGCGAGCATCTGCGCGCCGAGGCAGATGCCGAGGAAGGGCCGGTTCTCCTTGAGCGGGACTTCGAGCCAGTCGGTCTCGCGGCGGACGAACTCGTCCCCGTCATTGGCGCTCATCGGCCCGCCGAAGATAACCGCGCCGGCATGATCATCCAGCGTGCGGGGCAATCCATCGCCAAGCGGCGGCCGGCGGATGTCGAGATCGAAACCTTCTTCCAGCAGCATATGACCTACGCGGCCGGGGCTCGAAGTCTCCTGATGCAGCACGATCAGGATTTTTGGTCTCGGCCTCGGTCTGGGTGGCATGGAAGGCGAAGGATCCTCTATTCGTCGCTCGACGTCCCGCGCGCGCCGGGCGCCTCGGCCGCCGCCTTGCGGCGCGCCTCGATGCGGTCCTGGCGCTCGACGCCGATCAATTCGGCGACGCGCCAGACGGTGTTGTCCTCGAGCTCGTGCAGCTCGCCGTCGGCGTAGACGATTTCCCACATCAGGCCGATGAAGGCCTTGCGCGCCTCGGCGTCGAGATGGCGCTTGAGCACGCTGGTGAAGGCGTAGAGGTCGATCGCCTCATTGTCGGCGCGCTCGCCGGCGGCTGCCAGCGCATCGAGCTCGTCGCCGCTGATCGAATAAGTCTCGGCAAGGATCTCCTTGAAGCGCTCCCATTCGACATCCTGGCGCACGCCGTCGGCGTTCATCACATGGTAAAGCAGCGCCGAGGCCGCGACGCGCGGATCGTCGGCGCTCGCCTTGGCCGCGCCGGCAGCCGGCAAATCCCTCAGGAAGGACAACACGCGTTCGAACATCGACACCTTTTCCCTGCCCGCCAAGCCGAGCCTCAAAACAAACGAAACCGGCGCGGCCAAGGCGAGCGCCGACGATCCGCGCGTCGCGGCCTCGGCGCTGCTTTACCA
>NZ_RZSL01000290.1:0-7712 GCF_003997355.1 Mesorhizobium sp. M1E.F.Ca.ET.041.01.1.1
GACAGGTGCTGGAAATGGCGGCGGGAGCGCTGGCCCATTCGCGCGCCAGCCTTTCGCTTGCCGTCACCGGCATTGCCGGTCCAAGCGGCGGCTCGGCGGAAAAGCCTATCGGGCTCGTCTGGTTCGGAATAGCGCTTGCCGGCCAACCGGTTACCGCCGAACGCCAGCTCTTTGCGCATAAGGGCCGCGAGTTCATCCGCCACGAGACGGTGCGGCACGCGTTGCAGCTTGGGCTGCGCGCGCTTGGGGCCGAGTGAAGATCAGGCCGGCTTCGCGCCGTAGATCACGTCCGCGCGCTTCTCGAAGGCTTCGGAGAACATGCGGAAGGCGCGGTCGAACATCGTCCCCATCAGCGCTCCGAGAATGCGGCTCTTGAATTCGTAGTCGATGAAGAAATGCACTTCACAGCCGCGATCGGCCGGATCGAAGCGCCAGATGTTGCTGAGATATTTGAACGGGCCGTCGATGTATTTGACGTCGATGGCGTTCTCGTCCGGCTTCAGGAGCACCTGCGTGGTAAAGGTCTCGCGGATCGCCTTGTAGCCGATGCTCATGTCGGCGACGAGGATAGTGCGGCCGTCGCGCTCCTTGCGCGAGCGCACAGTCAGCGCCTCGCAGAGCGGCAGGAATTGCGGATAGGCCTCGACATCCGCCACCAGCGCGAACATCTCCTGCGGCGTGTGGGTGACGCGGCGGATGGCTTCGAATTTCGGCATTTTGGACGGTCAGCCGGCTTTCTCGAGTTGCGCCTCGCGCGCCGCCCGCAGCCTGGCGAAGTCCTCGCCGGCGTGATGCGAGGAGCGTGTCAGCGGGCTCGACGCCACCAGCAGGAAGCCCTTGGTCTTGCCGATCGTCTCGTAGGACTTGAACTCGTCCGGCGTGATGAAGCGGATCACTGGATGGTGCTTCTTCGACGGCTGCAGGTATTGGCCAATGGTCATGAAGTCGACATTGGCCGACCGCAGGTCGTCCATGAGCTGCAGCACTTCGTTCCGCTCCTCACCGAGACCGACCATTATGCCGGATTTGGTGAAGATCGATGGATCGAGTTCTTTCACCCGCTGCAGCAGCCGAATGGAGTGGAAATAGCGGGCGCCCGGCCGGACCGTCAGGTAGTTCGACGGAACGGTTTCGAGGTTATGGTTGAAGACGTCAGGCTTGGCCGCAACGACGACCTCCAGCGCGCCGTCCTTGCGCAGGAAATCGGGCGTCAGGATCTCGATCGTCGTCGAGGGCGCGGCCGCGCGGATGGCATGGATGACGTCGGCGAAATGCTGCGCGCCGCCGTCGTCCAGATCATCGCGGTCGACCGAGGTGACGACGACGTGGCTGAGGCCCATCTGCTTGACGGCGTGGGCGACGCGCGCCGGCTCATCCGGGTCGAGCGCCGTCGGGATGCCGGTGGCGACATTGCAGAAGGCGCAGGCGCGCGTGCAGATCTCGCCCATGATCATGAAGGTGGCGTGCTTCTTGTCCCAGCATTCGCCGATGTTCGGGCAGCCGGCCTCCTCGCACACCGTCACCAGCTTGTTCGACTTCACGATCTCGCGCGTCTCGGCATAGCCTTTCGAGACCGGCGCCTTGACGCGGATCCAGTCCGGCTTGCGCAGCACTTCCTGGTCCGGCCTGTGCGCCTTTTCGGGGTGCCGCGGGCGCGGCGCGTTGGCGATCGTGTCGAGAACAGTGACCATCTCAAACCCTTCGCGGCCGCTGGCGTCGCGGCCGTCCGTCTGCGTCATCTAGGACTTTTCGAAGCAAAGAAAAAGGCCGCGCCGGCGCATGCCGCCACGGCCATTTTCGCATAGCGGCGTTCGGTGGGGCTCAGCGGCGCACCAGCCGACCCGCAAAGATCAGCAGGCAGGCGCCGATGAAGCCTGTGATCAGATAGGCGAACCAGCCGACGCCGAAGGCCTCGATGTTGAGGGCTCTCAGGATTGCGTTCAGCACCACCGCGCCGGCGATGCCCAGAATGATGTTCATGAAGATGCCGGTGTTGCTCTTCATGACCATTTCGGCGAGCCATCCGGCCAAGCCGCCTATGATGATGGCTGCAATCCAGCCCACGCCATTCACGTCCATATGCCAAATCCTCCTCGATCAGGTGAAAATGCATCCGGATACGAACTGCCCTGCCGTCAAAGTCCTCCGGCTGCCGCGTCTGAGTCTCGCCCAACCAATCTATCACCGATTGGCCATTTATCATGCGTTCAAAGCGCGGCCATAGGCGTCGAGCACGCTTTCCTTCATCATCTCCGACAGGGTCGGATGCGGGAAGATCGTGTGCATCAGCTCTTCCTCTGTGGTCTCCAGGTTCATCGCCACGACGAAGCCCTGGATGAGCTCGGTCACCTCCGCGCCGATCATATGCGCGCCGAGAAGTTGTCCGGTCTTCTTGTCGAAAATGGTCTTGATGAAGCCCTGGTCCTCGCCGAGCGCGATGGCCTTGCCGTTGGCGCCGAACTGGAAGCGGCCGACGCGGATGTCCTTGCCTTCGGCCTTGGCCCTGGCTTCGGTCAGGCCGACCGACGCGACCTGCGGACTGCAATAGGTGCAGCCCGGGATCTTCAACTTGTCGATGGCATGCACGCCGGGGAAATTGGCGATCTTTTCGATGCAGACGACACCCTCATGCTCGGCCTTGTGGGCAAGCATGGGCGGTCCCGCGACGTCGCCGATCGCATAGATCCCGGCCACGTTCGTCTTGCCGTAGCCGTCGACGACGACGCAGCCGCGATCCGTCTTCACGCCGAGCGCCTCGAGGCCGAGATTTTCGATGTTGCCCTGCACACCGACAGCCGAAATCATGCGGTCGGCGGTGATCTTCTCGACCTTGCCATCCTTCATCTCGACATGGGCGGTGACCGAATTGGCTGATTTCTCGACCTTGGTCACCTTGGCTTCGAGGAGGATCTTCATCCCCTGCTTCTCGAACTGCTTCTGCGCGAATTTCGAGACCTCGGCATCCTCGACCGGAATCACCGCCGGCAAGACCTCGACCACCGTCACGTCCGCGCCCATTGTGCGGTAGAAGGAGGCGAACTCGATGCCGATGGCGCCCGAGCCCATCACCAGCAGCGATTTCGGCATCTCCTTCGGCACCATCGCCTCGAAATATGTCCAGATCAGCTTGCCGTCCGGCTCGATGCCGGGCAGCGCGCGCGGCCTGGCGCCGGTCGCCAGAATGATGTGCTTGGCGGTGTAGGTGCCCTCGCCCTTGACGCCCTTCGGCACCGGCGGCTGCGGCTCCATCGGCTTCTTGGCGGTCTTGGAGACCACGATCTCGCCGGGCTTGGAAAGCTTAGCCTCGCCCCAGATGACGTCGACCTTGTTCTTCTTCATCAGGAAGGCAACGCCGCCGTTCAGCCTGAGCGACACCTTGCGCGAGCGGTCGACCACCGCGGCCGTGTCGGCGTTGACCTTGCCGTCGAGCTTCAGGCCGTAATCCTTGAGGTGGTCGGAATAATGCATGATCTCGGCCGAGCGCAGCAGCGCCTTGGTCGGGATGCAGCCCCAGTTCAGGCAGATGCCGCCCAGATGCTCGCGCTCGACGATCGCCGTCTTGAAGCCGAGTTGGGCGGAACGCACCGCGGTGACATAGCCGCCGGGACCTGAGCCGATGATGATGACGTCGTAGTTCTCAGCCACGGGTTTTCTCCCTGATCTTTCTGGGGGTTAGAGTGAGAGCATCACACGCACGAGCGGGGCCAGAGCCTGGCCGATCCGCCGTGTGTTTTCGGCATCGAGATGGACACCGTCGAGCGGCGTTGTCGTTGCCACAGTGCCCGCATCGAAGAAGCCGCAGCCGGCCTCGTCGGCCAGCGCCGAATATTGCGGCGCCAGGCGCTTCGAGGCGTCGTCGCCGCCGGCGAACATTTCCTTGAATTCGGCATTGTCGGTGCGCGTTACCGCAGGCGGCGCGACGATAAGGATCTGCGGCGCCGGCCAGTCGAATGGATAGTCATGGCCGCGCACGATATCGATCAGGCGCTGGATGCCCTGCTTGGCGGCGACGGGATTGCCGTGGATCCATGGCTTCATGTCGTTGGCGCCGAGCATGATGATGACAAGGTCGAGCGGCGCGTGGCTCGTCAGGATCGTCGGCAACGTCCTCGCGCCGTTGCGGTCCGCACCGGCCAGGTAATCGTCGAAGGCAGTGGTGCGGCCGTTGAGGCCCTCGGCAATGACCTCAATGCCCTCGCCCAGCGCCGCCTCGAGCACGCTCGGCCAGCGGTCTTCCAACGCATGGCGGCCGAGGCTGGCGGCGTCGTAGCCCCAGGTCAGCGAATCGCCGTAGCAGAGAATTGTCTTCATGCCCTTACCCCATCCCTGCCGAATGGTGCCGACGAGCGCTTGAGCCGCCAGCGCACGAACAGCCATTGCACGATGATCGCCGCAACGCCGGGCAGGATCAGCCCGGCAACGATCGAAAGGTCGCTTGCGGTCGCCCGGTTCTCGGGCGGCACCGAAAACGTCCAGCCGGCGAGCGCGACCAGAATGATCGCGAAGATCGCAAGCAGCCACCAGAACATCCGGTCGACCGCCCGAACCGGCTCAGCCCGGAACTGGATCAGGAAGAAGGCGATCGTCACTACGATGAGGATCATCACCGTTGCGGCGAAGACCAGAATGTATTCTTCGGTCGCGCCGGTAAGCACGGCCAGTTCCTGCACGACCAGTCCGCCAGCCAGACCGGATAGGATGAAGGCGAAAAGGCTGGTGAAGAACTTCCGCACCGCCTCTTTTCCTTCCTAGACCAGCATGCCCATCGGGTTCTCGATCATGCGCTTGAAGGCACCGAGTAGTTCCGCGCCGAGCGCGCCGTCGACGGCACGGTGATCGGTGGACAAAGTTGCCGACATCACGGTGGCGATCTTGATCTCGCCCTTCTTCACCACCGCGCGCTCTTCACCGGCACCGACCGCCAGGATCGTCGCATGCGGCGGGTTGATGACGGCGGCGAAATCCTTGACGCCGAACATGCCGAGATTGGAGACGGCCGTGGTGCCGCCCTGGTATTCTTCTGGCTTCAGCTTGCGGCTGCGGGCACGGCTGGCAAGGTCCTTCATCTCGTTGGAGATGACCGACAGCGTCTTTTCATTGGCGTGGCGGATGATCGGGGTGATCAGGCCGCCGGGGATCGACACGGCAACGCCGACATCGGCATGCTTGTGCTTGACCATGGCGCTGTCGGTCCAGGAGGCGTTGGCGTCCGGCACCGCCATCAGCGCCATCGCCATCGCCTTGATCACCATGTCGTTGACCGAGAGCTTGTAGGCCGGAACCTCGCCCTTTTCCGTCTTCCGCATGGGTGCTGCCGCATTGAGCTGCGTGCGCAGCGCAAGCAGCGCGTCGAGCTCGCAGTCGAGTGTCAGATAGAAATGCGGAATGGTGCTCTTGGCCTCGACAAGGCGGCGCGCGATGGTCTTGCGCATATTGTCGTGCGGGACGAGCTCGTAGGAGCCTTCCGCGAACAGCTTCAGCACCTGATCGTCCGACATCGGCTTCGGCGCGGGGGCCGGAGCGGCCGGCGGCGCACCTGGCGCCTTGGCGGCAGCCGGAGCCTTGGCTCCGCCGGAAGAGATCGCCGCCTCGACATCGGCCTTCACCACGCGGCCGTGCGGACCGGAACCAGCCAGCGCCCCGACGTCGACGCCGGCATCCTTGGCGATGCGGCGCGCAAGCGGGGAAGCGAAAACGCGCTCGCCGCCGGCATGGCCGTTGGCGACCGGAGCGGGCACGGCCTTAGCCGGTGCAGGCGCTGGAGCGGAGGCTGCCGGCTTCGGCGCTTCCTTAGGCGTTTCGGCCTTAGGAGCGTCCGCTTTCGGAGCTTCCGCCTTGGCCGCGGCGCCGCCGTCGGCTTTTGCCGCGGCACTGGCATCCTCGCCTTCGCCGGCCAGGATGGCGATCACGGCGTTGACCTTGACGCCTTCGGTTCCGGCCGGAACGACGAGCTTGGCGACGGTGCCCTCATCGACGGCCTCGACTTCCATCGTCGCCTTGTCGGTCTCGATCTCGGCGATCACGTCGCCGGGCGAAACCTTGTCGCCCTCTTTCACGAGCCACTTGGCGAGATTGCCCTCCTCCATCGTGGGAGAAAGCGCCGGCATGGTGATGTTGATTGGCATGTGATCCTCCCGGCCGGCTCAGCGATAGGTGACGGCTTTGACCGCCTCGACAACCTCGCCGACATTGGGCAGCGCCAGCTTCTCGAGGTTTGCCGCGTAAGGCATCGGCACGTCCTTGCCGGCGATGGTGATCACCGGCGCGTCGAGGAAGTCGAAGGCGCGCTGCGAGACCTGGTTGGCGATGTGGTCGCCGACCGAGCTTTGCGGGAAGCCTTCTTCCACCACGACGAGGCGATTGGTCCTCTTCACCGAGGCGATGATGGTGTCGAAATCGAGCGGACGGATGGTTCTCAGATCGATGATCTCGGCATCGATGCCCATGCCGCGCAGTTCGGCTTCCGCCTTGACCGCGTAGGTCATGCCGATGCCGAAGGAGACGATGGTGACGTCCTTGCCCTGTTTGTGGACGCGCGCCTTGCCGATCGGCAGCACGAAGTCATCGAGTTTCGGCACGTCGAAGGACTGGCCGTAGAGGATCTCGTTCTCGAGGAAGATGACCGGGTTCGGATCGCGGATCGCCGCCTTGAGCAGGCCCTTGGCGTCGGCGGCCGTGTAGGGCATCACCACCTTCAGGCCGGGGATGTGGCTGTACCAGGCGGCATAGCACTGCGAGTGCTGGGCGGCGACGCGCGCGGCGGCGCCGTTCGGTCCGCGGAACACGATCGGCGCGCCCATCTGGCCGCCGGACATATAGAGCGTCTTGGCGGCCGAGTTGATGATCTGGTCGATCGCCTGCATGGCGAAGTTGAAGGTCATGAACTCGACGATCGGCTTCAGGCCGGCCATGGCCGCTCCGACGCCGACGCCGGCAAAGCCGTGCTCGGTGATCGGCGTGTCGACGACGCGACGCGGTCCGAATTCCTGCAGCAGGCCTTGCGTGATCTTGTAGGCGCCCTGGTACTCGGCGACCTCCTCGCCCATGACGAAGACGTCGCCGTCGCGGCGCATTTCCTCGGCCATCGCGTCGCGGAGCGCCTCGCGCACCGTGGTCGAGACCATCTCGGTGCCAGCGGGGATGTCCGGATCGGCCGCGACTTCCGTTTTCGGCGCGGCCGCGACGGGTGCCGCGGCTTCGCTCTTGGCTGCGGCCGGCGCTGGCGCTGCCGCAGCCGGTTCGGCCTTGGCAGGCTCTTCGCCGACGCCTTCGCCGGCCTTGTCGACGTCTTCGCCATCGACCGCAAGCACGGCGATCACCGCATTGACCTTGACGCCTTCGGTGCCGGCGGGAACCACGATCTTGGCCAGCGTGCCTTCGTCGACGGCTTCGACTTCCATCGTTGCCTTGTCGGTTTCGATCTCGGCGATCACGTCACCGGCGACGACCTTGTCGCCCTCGTTCTTCAGCCATTTGGAAAGATTGCCCTCTTCCATCGTCGGGGAAAGCGCGGGCATGAGAATTTCGATCGGCATGTCCTTGCCCTCTCCTTAGAGTACGATGTCGGTCCAGAGCTCGGACGGATCCGGCTCGGCGTCGTTCTGGGCGAATTCAGCGGCATCGGCGACAATGTCGCGAACCTCCTTGTCGATGGCCTTGAGCTCGTCCTCGCTCGCCCACTTCTTGTCGAGCAGCCGCACCCTGACCTGCTC